>JANTGY010000233.1 GCA_024762695.1 Anaerolineae bacterium | reverse complement strand
CGATACATCATCTACAAGGAGGTGGCGAAAAACTAAAGACACTAACGGAATTCCAATTCCCGAAACACGCACTTTTCTCAACTCATTTGAAATGCACACTTTTGTAAATCGCCACCCGATTTGCAAAATCGGGCTATGCGGCGCATTTTTATTAGTGGGGTCGGCACAGCCAGCGAAGTCTCCTCCCACTTAGGGTGCGTTCGTTTATAACTTTGGCGTTTGAAAAGTTATAACCAAGTAATTGGTAACTGGTGATTACCCAATTACTCAATTCCCAATTACCAGCAACCTGCAAAGTTAATCTTGAACGAACCCTTAATGAACGCCACTCTAATTATGCCTCGTTTTGTCTGATTTCTCTATACCTCTCTGGTACTTATGTCCCGTCTAGTCGCCCAGATATGCGCTTAAATCAACATCTCCATAAGCCCCTTTTTCGTATTTGTTTTTATCGGCTCCCCAGGGGATGGTGCAGTCAAAGCCAGCCTTCGCGGTACGGCTTTTTTGACCGGGCACATGCAAACCGGACGGGTCGAGCGAACTGCCCGGCATATTCTCCAAAATCATCATATCTTTATCCGCCTGAAAGCGAGTGGCAAACGCCCATTCAACCTGCGCCGGATCATAGATGTCTACATCGCCATCCACCACCCAAACGTGTTTGAGCGAGCCATGCCCATTGAAGGCGGCTTCGATGGCTCGCCGCCCATCGTCTGGCCTCTGCTTGTCGATTTGGACAACGGCGTGCAGCCAGGAGGCTCCGCCAGGCGTGATGACAACTCCGGTACAGCGGGCAACTTTGTTGACTTCAGCCAAAATGGTCGGTTCGCGGGGCATCCCCATCAGCAGCTTATGTTCCAATCCACCGGGCAGCAAGGCATGGAAAATGGGGTTGCGGCGATGGGTAACCAAATCTATTTCGATGATGGGTTGGTCGCGGATGATGTCCATCGTCTCTGTCAAATCCATAAACGGCCCCTCGCTGGCTGTGCGCCGGGTGATGCGTCCTTCCATCACAATTTCGGCGTCGGCGGGGACTTCCAAATCGTTGGTAAGGCATTTGACGAGCGGCGTGGGCTTGAGGGCATGAGCGACGGCTAATTCATCCACTTCCGGCGGCGGAGACATGGCGGCGGCCAAATGGGTCGCCAGCGAAACGCCAATGCAAATGGCAATGGGCAAATCGCCATCCACTTTTTGCATCGCGTTATAGGTGCCGCGCCGTTCGATGATGCGGGCGGCGAAGTGGGTTTTGTCCAGACGGAGCAGACGATGGTAGCACATGTTACGGCCGTAATCCCTATCTTTCGTAATGACCACCGCGCTGGCGATATAATGCCCTGCGTCTTGCGGTAAATGAAGCAAAATCGGCAGGTTGTACAAGTCAACCTCCTCGATGACGACTTCCTGACAAGGGGCTGTTTCCACGATTGGCGGCGGCTGGGGCGCTTCGAGAGCCTGGGCCAAATGCTGGGTTAAATCCGCTGCCGCCACGCCCACATCCATGCCAAAATACTTGCGGTCGGAGCAAGGATTGGCGCAAATGCGCCAGCCTTCATACCCTTTGATGTTGTTAAATAGAACCGGACGGCCCTCCAGCGCGTGGGCCACATTCGCCAACTCAAACGTTGTATCTACTTGTTTTTCAATTGTAACCAAATCGCCACTGTTGTTTGCCTGTTGTATAAATTGTCGAAAACTCATAAGATTGACTCCTATAAAGAAGTATCCATACATGTGTCTCCCGACTGTCATACCCGCGAAGGCGGGTATCTATTGTTTGGATTCCTGCCTTCGCAGGAATGACATGTATAGTTATTAAAGCAGTTATCAAACGAAGGCGTATCGTAGGGCTGATGTCCCGCAGCCGCCCCATCTGATTCGATAAGCTATAATGGAAAAATAAATTCATCAACTGTATTTTACGATCAATTGTTCAGAAAACGCTCGACGCAATTTCCAACGCTTGTTTAGGAGAAATCAAATGTCCCGTCATCGCATGTTATGGTTTGCCATTGGTATGCTGATTTTATCATCTTTAGCGTGTAACGCCTTTGCCGGGGACGCCCCGGAACCGGCGTTGACGCTGCCCCCACCACCCATCTCGGTGACGGAAACGGCGCAAGGCGGCGAGGAAATTGGCCTGGCTCCAACGGCGACCTTACCGGGCGGGTCTACACCGGCTCCGCTGGTAGACCCGGCGGGCAATCCGCTGCTGGAAGCGTTGGTGGATGTGAATGTACGCACCGGTCCCGGCGTGCAGTACCAACGGGACGGTTTCCTCTTTTCGGGGGAATCGGCGCGCGTTCTGGGCCGCGATCCCAATACAGGTTGGTGGAAAATTGAGTGCCCCGGCCGTGCCGATGGGCAGGAATGCTGGGTTTCGGGCGGTTCGCAATACACGAATGTGACCAACGGGGAAGGCGTTCCGGTCGCTGTTGCGCCGCCCACGCCGACGCCGCAACCATCGCCAACGCCGGCCGATTTGCCAGATGCGGGCACGAGTTTGGCGCAAAACGGCCGTCTGGCCTACACGGACAACGCCGGATTATGGTTGGTGACGCTGGATTTGAGCCAGGATGTCCCGACGGGCAGCGATCCGGTTCAGATTGTGGACGATCCTAGCGCACAACGGCCGTTCTTCTCCCCCGACGGCCGTCAATTAGCCTACATCACCGAAACCGACGAGGCCAACGCTTTGCACGTTTTCAATCTGGACAGCGGCGAAGACCAAATTTTGGTCAACTCGGCCGATTTGTCGGTAACGGCGGAAAATTTCGCGCCCGATAGCCCCGTCTTAATTCTGCAAGCGGCATGGCTTGCCGATAGTCAGTCCATCGTTTTCAATTCCGGCGTTCTTAACCAAGGTATTGGTTTGCAAAATGATTTATGGAGTGTAGACCTAGGCGGCGCAGCGATGAATCTATTTTTGGGCGGCGAGGGTGGCGGCGCATTTGCCATTTCTGCTGATGACCAGGTTATTTTCGGCCAGCGGGAAGCGCTGGTACGCGCCAATTTAGATGGCACAGGCAGCGAAACAATCATCCCCTTCGACCCCATCAACACGGCCAGCGAATATATTTTTTACCCACAAGCGCAGGTCGCCAACGACGGCAGCGCTTACGTCGCTATCCCCAATGCCGAACCCTGGGGCGAAGAAGCCAGAGCCGCGCTGTGGCGCATCCCCGCCAGCGGCCCAGCCGAGAAATTGGAAACGTTGACCGGCAACATCTTGTTCAATCCGGTTTACTGGTCGCCGGACGGGGGCCGGTTGGCCTATGTGCAGCAAGAGATTGACCCATCTAATCCACCGCCTGTGCTGGTGTTGGCTGAGGGAGACGGCCGTAACCCCGCCCCCTACACCAGCGACCAACAACTCACCCTTTACGGCTGGAGTTCTGACGGCGGCCGTTTCTTATATGCCGGCAATGGAGAATATGCTGTTGGACAAGTTGGCGTGCCGCCTACCCAATATCCCATGCAAGGCGCGACGGCCGGGATGCAATGGTTAACGCCCTCAACCTTCATCACCGTTATCGGCGGCCCCGGTTCTTGGAATCTGCGCAGCAACAACGTCAACGGCGACCTTGATTTGTTGACCATCTCCGATGGAGATTTCGTTTTTTTCGACGTTTGGACACCGTAATCTAGCAAATCAGCATTTCAGCGGTCAGTTTTTTGTTGGCTTACTGAAATGCTGATTACTGAAATACTAAAAAATGCAATTAGCTATAAACTATTCTAAACCCCTTGCTGTATTAGTGGAAACCGAACAAGTTCATATTGATCTATTCAAATGTCCCGCCTGGCCCGATTTGGTAACAAAAGCGCTGAATGTGCGGCCTGCTTACGTCCATTTTCCACTCCGCGTGGGGGCCGGGCGCGGCGAGGTTATGGACACCGAGACCAAACAACCAATCCAGTGGGACAAAATCGAAAAATTATTGACCCAGACCAAAACGCCGTTGGTCAACGTCCATTTGCTGCAAGAGGCAACCTCTTTCCCGCAAATCCCACGCGAATCGGACGATCCAGCCCATATCGAGATGTTGATTGAGGCCTTTCTGCGTGATTTAGATGTGGTAATTCGCCGTTTTGGACGCGACATGGTCATTGCCGAAAACATTCATCACGGCTACGGGCAAAATATGGCGCCATCAATTTTCCCAGAGGTAATTTGTCGCGTGGTGGAGGAGGCTGGCTGCGGCTTTTTGCTGGACATTTCCCATGCCCGATTGGCGGCGCAGCATTTACAAGTGGATGCCAAAACGTATATCAATGCGCTGCCGGTGCAGCATATCCGCGAGATTCATCTTACAGGGATGCAGTATTTTACCGGCAAATGGGTAGAACGGATGGAGAAGGCGGGGGTGGACACGGCCGTTTACCAGCCCTACATTGGCAAATTCATGGATCACCTGCCCATGATCGAAGCCGATTGGGCGTTCCTGGATTGGGCAATCAGGCAAATCCAATCAGGAGTTTGGCGCGAACCCTGGGTGTTGGGCTTCGAAGTTGGCGGCGTCGGCTTTCCCTGGGAAGTCATCGCCGACAAGCAGATTTTATTAGAGCAAGCGCCGCGTTTGTATGCGGCAGTGCAGAAAACCGCGTTAAATTTCGAGACGTGAACGCCCAAAAATAGCCAACCGCTTATCTTCGTTACGGCAAAAACAACAACGGCTCAATCTCCGCCCAACGGGTTTCTGAAACCCAGGGCGTTACCATGTCCCCGTCCCGCTCACCGACGATCTGGTAGCCAATTGTCCAGCCATCAGCGCGCAAAATAGGCAGCAGCGCATACTGCGCCAACCGCTCATCATTCAGTTCGATCACATAAACCGGATGCTGCGATAATTCCGGCTCGGCTTCGTCCCAGCGCAAATAGTCGGGAGCCGGGCCGGGCGTATCCAGGCCAGGCGTGTACACCATCTGCACGTCGGGGCGATTTTCCGTCAACGCCACGTAATGCAAGGCCCAACTTTGTACAAAACCATCTGTCGCTGTGGGCGGCGTCAAAACCCAGGCTCCTTCTTCCATTTGAGCCAACATATCGCGCGCCCACCACTGCCAGATGATGTCGCCGCTTTGGTCCGCCAAGGGCATGTTGTTGCGAAATGTCGCCGCCAGGAACCCGGCGGGGATGATGACCATGACGGCTAACACAATTGGGCGCGCCGACTGTCGCCAATCTGCCCAAACGGCCGTCGCCTCCACCAACCAGCGCCACACCACCGCCATCCCCACGCCAATCAACGGCGCAAAAATTACATAAACCGGGGTCATAAAATCGCCCCAATCCACCACATCGTAAGTGACGACAAAATACCACGTGCCGATCAATCCCAGCAGAAACAGGCCCGCCTGCCGCCATTGTTTGGTGATTAAATGCCATAGACCAATGCCGCCCAACATTACGCCGGTTGGCCAAAATTGCAGCATCAGTTGGTAACCGGAATCGGCCCAGCGTTGCAGCCAATACTGCCGCTGCACGCCAAAACTAATCCCCCACCATTCTTGCCCGGAGAGGAAGGGGATGACTTCGTCCCAGCCCTGGGGACAATAGTTGCAGATGATGGGCGGGCCGGAAACTAACGCCCGCCAGGGGATGTAGAGGTATTGCGCGGCGGCCAGGATGACGATGACGGCCGTTCCCACTAACGATTTAGGCCGCGTCAACATCCGATAATCCGTGACCAAAACCGCCCACAACCAGACTGGCAGCAGCATAATAGCCGGCGCATTAACGCCAAAGCTCAACGCATAAACGGCTGCGCTGGCGTAATAAAGCCAGGGTTTACGCGTTTCCATCCATTCCGTCAGCAGCAAAAATGTAGCCACAATCATCATGGTGTAGACGGGATAAAGCTCTGTGTACGTCGCTTGATACCAAAACCGTACCGCTCCCGCCAAGGTGAGCGCGCCCAGCAAGGCGATGACGCTGTTGCGTGTCAAGCGGTAAACCAATCGTCCGGTGAACAAGACTGTCAAACTGGAAAAAACGACTGACATCATATTCAGCCGCCAGGCCGGATTGTTGCCAAATTGGGCCAGCCGGTCGCCCCAAGGAATGTATGAGAAAAGTTTGCCCAGGAAAACGTAGAGCGGGTATCCCGGCGGATGCGAAACGCCCATCACGGCGACTGTGGTCTGGTATTCGACGGAATCGAGGAAGGGGCCGACGCCGGGATGGACGGTACGGGAATAAAAGATGAAAGCGATCAGCGCCGCCAAAATAGCCGACGCCCAGGCGACGCGATTGCCATGCAATGCCCAATTCGATTGATTATTTAACGATTTTTGTTCTTGTTTCATGCTGCGTCCAAACGGATCCTTGTTTTTCAAAGTGTAAAATGCCTTCAATTTCATCCAACGCGGTTTGGATGGGAACCAGGCGGCCAACGGTCACATAAGCGCCGTCTTGCACCGGCGTGCTGGTGCGTCTTTCCTGAAATCGATCCATATTTTCGTGAAACCAGGGCAGGGCTTTGTCCATCGGCAGGCAGTAGAGACGGCCGTTGCCCACAAAATAGTAAAACAACCATTTGGCCCCCGTGTACAAAAAGCAGCCCGGCGTCCCTTTGTCCTCATTGCTGATCGTCTCCAAAAAGAAGTTGCCGGTTTGATGGTAAGTGTCCCCTTTAATCTCGATGGGAATGACGCGCAGACGGCCGTGTCCATCCGTCACCGTCCACAACAAATC
>JANTGY010000232.1 GCA_024762695.1 Anaerolineae bacterium | reverse complement strand
TCGCTGAACAGCGCGACTACGTACCTTACTACGAACATAGTATACGAGGAGAAATTATTATCTGCTCGTAGTTAGCCGCGTAGTCTGCGGAGTGGTGATTGGGGGGCGGTACTCCGTAGACTGCGTACCTTACTACGAACATGTTGTACGAGAAATTATTGGCTGCTCGTAGTTAGCCGCGTAGTCTGGGGAGTGGTGATTGGGGGGCGGTACTCCGCAGACTGCGTACCTTACTACGAATATGTTATACGAGGAGACTAATGAGTAAAGTGATTTCGGTATTTGGGAGTTCGGCGCCGGCGGCGGGGAGCGCGGCGTATGAAGAGGCGCGGACGGTGGGCCGTTTGCTGGCCGAGGCGGGGTTTGCGGTGGCGACGGGGGGCTACAGTGGCACGATGACGGCCGTTTCTCAGGGCGCGTCGGAAGCTGGCGGTCATGTCATTGGCGTGACTTCGGCCAAAATTGAACAGTTTCGCGCTTTTGGGCCGAACCAATGGGTGGCCGAGGAGATTAAGTACGAATCGCTGCGCGACCGGCTGATGCACCTGGTTTTACAAAACGATGGCATGATTGCGCTGCCGGGCGGCATTGGCACGTTGTCGGAAATGTCCCTGGCCTGGAGTTTTTTGCAGGTGGGGGAGGTTGAGCGGCGACCGTTTGCGCTCCTGGGCGCTATGTGGCGCGATGGCATTCAGGCGTTTTATCGGCCTGAATATGTGCGGGAAGCACATTTGGATTTGCTTTATTACGCCGATTCGCCGGAAACGGCCGTTGCCCACATGGTGGAAAACGTAAAACGTAAAACGTAAGACGCAAGACGCAATTATGTTATTTTTGAAGCTGGGCGGTTCGCTGTTAACGGATAAGACGGGGGTGGAGGCCGTACGGCCGTCTGTATTGGCGCGGCTGGCGGACGAGATTGTGCAGGCGCGGGCGGCGCGGCCAGATTTGCGGCTGCTGATCGGGCATGGCGCCGGCTCTTACGGGCATGTGGCTGCGGCAAAATATGGCACGCGGCAAGGCGTGGCAACGGCCGTCCAATGGCAAGGATTCGCCGAAGTTCATGCGTCAATGGCCCGGTTGAATGGGCTGGTTATGGAAGCGTTGTTGGCGGCGGGCGTTCCGGCATTGAGTTTGCCGCCGTTGGCATTGACTGGATGTGAAAACGGCCGTGTCGTCCGTATCGCAGCCGCGCCCATTCAGGCAGCCCTAGACGCCGGGCTGGTTCCGGTCATTCATGGCGATGTTGCCTTTGACGCGGCGCTGGGCGGAACGATTGTCTCGACTGAGGAAGTGATGATGGCGTTGGCGGATCGGTTACGGCCGTCCTGGCTGTTGTTGGCGGGGGAAGTGGCTGGCGTTCTCGATTTGGCTGGAAATCTCATCCCGGCCATCACGCCAGAAAGCTTGCCGCAGATTGAAGCGGCTTTGGGCGGTTCGCGCGGCGCCGATGTGACTGGCGGAATGTCCAGCAAAGTGCAGGGGATGCTGCAGTTGGTCGCTCGCTTTCCACAAATGCGGGTTCGGATATTTTCAGGATTGGCAGATGGGACGGTGCAGCGCGCTTTGGCGGAGCCGGAAACGGCCGTAGGAACAATGGTCAGCCACTCAACCTATTCGGGTTGATAAGCGAGCAGGACTACGCCCAATTCTTCTTCAGCGGCATGCACTTCTTGCAATTGTTCATCTGATAGTTCTGCCAGCGTCGCCATTGGTTCCACGGCGATAACCCAGCCGCCCAGTTTTTCCTCTAAGGCGCGGATTTTTGCCATTTTGTCCCGGTCTAAGCGGGCGTAACGGGTTTGGGAAAAGAACATTTGTTTACCTCCGATGGCCGATTACGGCCGTTTCTAATCAGGATAAATGCGCGTTGCTGTTTAACGTATCGTCGTCAAGCAGGCGTAAGTCGATGCGTTCTGGGGCCGGTTTTCCCGGTTGGTAAACAACCTGGGATCGCCCTGTAACGGCATCCCAAATATCGCCCATGGTGTCGGCCAGGGCAATGGGGCATTGCAGTTGATTGGCGATGTCTTGCGGGCTGATGTCGTCCAGTGCGATGGTGTTGGGATGGTCGAACATGACGCGGGGCAAGACGATGAGGTCGCCAAAACCGGCGCTGCGTAGCTGTTGTAAGGTGTCTGTTCCGGTTAGCAGCCCGGCTGTGGTGATGGTTGGCCCCAGTTTTTCGTTGACGATGGGGAGTACGGCCGTTGCCAGACCTGTAAGTTGGCTAAAAACGGCGGCAGCCTTTTCCAAGACCGGCGCAAACATGGTTCCTGTCGCCAGGGTTAGGGATTGGGGGCTGGGGGCAAGGGGCTGGTTACTCCTTAATCTCCAATCGCTAATTTCCAGCTTCTCGCTTTCCCAGGCGTCTAAGAATTGTCGTACCAATCCCAACCCATTTTCATGCAGTTGCTGACCATCGTAAACGTCCAGCGGCGGAACAGGACGGCTGGTGACGAGATACCATTCGTCAGTGGGATAGGCGAAGCGGACGCCGAGTTTCTGTAAAAATTCGGATTGTATGGATTCCACGTAATCGAGTACGGCTGCTGCCTCATCCGGGGAATGGGTGCGTAGGCCGTATTTGTGATGCTGGGTCAGGCCCACGGGAACGACGCTGACCGATTGGACGGCGGGATGAAGTTCGGCTAAGTCGTGAATGGATTGTTCGAGGTAACGGCCGTCATTCATCCCCGGAATAATCACCAACTGTGTGTGGATTTCGATGCCGCGATCCGCTAACCAGCGAAGCTGTTCCATAACGTCAGGCGCAGTCGCATTACCTAGCGCTTTGCGCCGCATTTCCAAATCTGTGGCATGGACAGACACATAAAGCGGCGACAGTCCCATCGTTTCAATGCGTTCCCAATCATGTTCGCTCAAATTTGTTAAGGTCACAAAATGGCCGAAAAGGAAGGAGTAACGATAATCGTCGTCTTTAATGTACATGGTGCGGCGGAATTTAGGAGCCATTTGCAGCACAAAACAAAAGGGACACAAATTGTTGCAGCGACGAATATCGGTGTCGAACGTGGGATGAATGAATTCCAATCCTAATTCCTGGTCGTAATCCCGTTCCGCTTCAAACAACAAATATTCTTCATCGCGTCGGATGAGTAGTTCCAATGATTCTTCTGCGCCGTAGAATTGCACGTCAATCACATCTTCCACAGGGTGGTCGTTAATTGCGAGCAGTTCATCGCCAGCTTGCAAGCCAATATCCTCGGCAACGCTGCCAGGAATGATGCCGGTAATTTGCCCGCCTGAAAAAGCGGAAAAATCAATTTCTTGAAATAGAGACATAGATGGATTCTTCCAATTGGTTCTTTTTGTACGACCATTGTACAGCGCCTGTTTGCTTTTCACACCTACGCTATGTTGTGGATTATGGACATCTGTCCTATGTCTACATTATTAGGCTTGTGATAGGATGGGAGAAAGGGAGATTTCTCTTCCCGCTAAAGAGGATTCCGAAGGGCTACTGGAGCAAATGGCCCGTAGTTTTAGGTAAACCACAAAGAATATTTTGATAAAAAATGCGCTAATTCTTTGTGGTTTACTCAGGGAAAACGGGAGAACCAATGTTTTCCTAATTCAAATTACTTACCCGTTTTCACCGAGGAGCGCAGGATATGTTGGAAAACATACGTGATATTTATGAAACGAAGCCGCACAATCCGGTTCGAGAGGCAGGCCAGGGATTGGTTGAGTATGCGCTTTTGTTGGTTTTGGTCGCTTTAGCGGCGGTTGTGCCGCTTACCTCGTTGGGTCAAAAGATTGGCGATAGCCTGGAAGGGCTGGATTGGGGCGACGAGGGCAGCGGCGATTCTACGCAGCCATTGACGGCGCAGGTGGTGGGTGACAGCCGGGCCGGTATTGGCGGTGTCCGCGTATTTGCTTATACGGATGAGGGAACGTACCTGGAAATTTATCAGGATACGGCCGAAAATGGCCGCGCGCAGTTTGATTTGGGAGACGGCCGTTACCAACTTTTAGCGCAACACCAATTGCAGTGGTTTTGGTCGGATGTTGTTAGTCGGCCTGGTCAAACTTCTGTTGTTATTGATACAGGGCAACGGCCGTTTCAGGTTACAGTCGTGGACATGGCTGGGAACGGCGTCGCCGAATTGCCCGTGTATGTTTACAACGAAGACGATGAATATGTTGGCGTGGAAGGTCAAACAGACGAGAACGGTTTGGTTACACTGAATTTGGTAGATGCCAACGTGAAATTCCGCGTGGACCATGAAGGTAAGACCACCTGGTCGGATATTGTACCCACCAGTCAAGACGAAATAACGATTACGCTCAGCGCTTGCGGCGATGGCGAATACCTGGCTGAGTATTTCAACAATCGTAATCTTAGCGGCGAGCCGGTTTTGAGCCGCTGCGAGAGTGAGATTGATAATAGTTGGGGAACCGGCGGGCCGGGAAATGGCGTTGCAACGAATAATTTCTCTGTCCGTTGGACGGGATACTATGTTTTTGAAGAAAATACTTATTCTTTGTTTGCCACTGCCGACGATGGCGTACGGGTATGGTTGGATGGCAGCATCCTCATCAACGCTTGGAAACCCCAATCGGCGACGACCTATCGCTCGCGGCAAACTTTATCAGGTCGTCACGAGATTAAGATGGAATACTATGAACAGGGCGGCCATGCTGTAGCGGTCTTGGGCTGGGAAGAAGTAATTACCTCGTGTCCGACTGGGCAGTTTATGGCCGAGTATTTTAATAACAGCGATTTAAGCGGCGAGCCGACGAGTATTCGCTGCGAAGACGTTGTTAGCAACGATTGGAAATACAGTGGGCCGGGCGAAGGTATTAGTTCCAATCGCTTTTCTGTGCGTTGGACGGGACGGTTTAATTTTGAGGAAGGCGTTTACGCTTTTGGCCTGAAGGCAGACGACGGCGTTCGGCTCTGGGTGGATAATCAGTTAATTGCCAACGCATGGGTAAACAAAGGCTATCAAGAGCTTCGTCCCCGACAAACGTTAACGGGCGGCGAGCATGAGATTAAATTGGAATATTACGAATGGTATGGCGCTGCCAATGCCAAACTGAGCTGGGAAAAGGCGATTGTCTCTTGTCCGACCGGGCAATTTTTAGCCGAGTATTATAATAATTTGAATTTGCAGGGAGACCCCATACTGACGCGCTGCGAAAACAGCATCAATTACAGTTGGAATACGGGAAGCCCCGCAGACGGCGTCAATAAAGATAATTTCTCGGTGCGGTGGACGGGGACATTCCAGTTTGACGGCGGCGAAACAACGTTTACGGCGACGACGGACGACGGGATGCAGGTTTTTATTGATAATTCACTGTTGATTAACAGTTGGCGAAACCAGCCGCGAACGGAATACAGCGCTGCGCTTGAGTTGAGCGGCGGCGAACACGAAATTCGGGTGAATTATTATGAACGCGGCGGTCACGCAGTAGCGGCGCTGCGTTGGCAATGAGGACGATTAAGATGTCTGATGAAGAATTGATTCAAGAAACGGATTTGGTTTCACAACTGCGCGATGAGTTGGATGATGAGGCGGTAACGGCCGTCGTTGCTCCAAAGCAGCCTTTAATTACGCGCTTAAAGGTGAAATATAGCGGATTAAGCCGGTATAAACCGTATGTTGTACGCGGGCTGGCCGCAGTGATGGCCTTGCTGGTCATCAGCCAGCTCATTTACCAGGGGGCTATGGCCGCTGCCGAGTATGATGGTGGCCCGGTTCCGGCGCAATTGGCGATTGAGCAGTTGGGCGACGATTTACCGCCGCCGCCAATTGCACCGCCTTTGCCGTAATCAAATTAGGGCGTAAATTAACACGGCCGTAATTGCCAGTTGTTACGGCCGTGCTGTAATCAAATACAAGTTAGTAACCTGTTTTACATGCGGACTGTAGCTTGTTCCCCTGCAAATCTTAACGCGCATTATTACACTAAAGTTATCAAGCCCACACAGAAGCAAAATCGTAAAAGGACATCTGTAACTTCACTAACGAGGTGTGATATGCTCCCCATTTATATGATTTTTTGGTCGCTTGTATTAATTGCTTTTCTAGGTTTAACTCGGCTGCGAAATTTAGCCCAACTGGTTATTGTCGTCATCGTCTCGGCCCTTGTTCTTCTCGTCAGCCAAACTTTATTTGCCGAATTCTCGGCTGCCGCTGGAGCGTATCCAGGCCAGATTATGTCTGACCCTGTTTTCTATCTCAATCAAGGCGTCGTTGGCTGGTTGGCGCTGCTGATTATGCCCTGCGGGTGGCTGGGGCCGATTATTGGTTCTTATATTGCCGAGCGGTGGCAGCCGGACATTTATGAAATGAACTAATGTGTGACTTTTGCCCCTGATGAAGCCCGACCTCATTCAGAGGTTGGGCTTTTTAGTTTTTGGAATGGCGCCGGGCGCTTTGTTTCAGATTGACCCTTCTCAAATCTTGCAGCGTTTTTTTGCGTGCGGCGGTATGTTAAAATAGTCCAGGGCAAGGCTAAAAGGAAAAAGGCGGCTGAAAAGCCTAACAGGACGCCAAAGCCGGCAAAAATAACCGGACGTAAGCTGTGGGTGAAAAATAAAGAGAGGATGGCGACGATTAAACCGGCAAAGCCCAACCCGCCAGTTGTGAGCAGCATACAGCCGGGCAGACGGCGCGTTTCATCTTTCCCCCTGCGACGAGCAATCAAATAGTCAACGATTGCGCCAATTA
>JANTGY010000231.1 GCA_024762695.1 Anaerolineae bacterium | reverse complement strand
CACCTTGCGGGCCTTGCGGGCCAGTTGCGCCGTCAGCGCCGTCGGCTCCAGCCGGGCCTTGTTCGCCTTGCGGGCCTTGCGGGCCAGTCGCGCCGTCGGCTCCAGCCGGGCCTTGTTCACCTTGCGGGCCTTGCGGGCCGGTCGCACCGTCGGCTCCAGCCGGGCCTTGTTCGCCTTGCGGGCCTTGCGGGCCAGTCGCGCCGTCGGCTCCAGCCGGGCCTTGTTCGCCTTGCGGGCCTTGCGGGCCGGTCGCACCGTCGGCTCCAGCCGGGCCTTGTTCGCCTTGCGGGCCAGTCAAACCAATGGGGCCTTGCGGGCCTTCCGGGCCGGCGGGGAGTTCGATTGTGCCGCCGCCTTGCGACAAAATCAGGGTGGCGCCTTCGAGGGATAATGTTTGAATTTCATTGGTCGGATCAGCGTCAGCATCGGCGGATCCGCTCTGCAGACTGCTGAGGTCAACGGTTATGGTGCCGCCAGCATCGGTTAGTTCTAAAATGGAACCGTTGAGGTTTAATGCGGAAACAAGTTCGTTAGCGGGGTTGGCGTCTTCGTCACGGCCGTATAACGCATACGGAGCCGCTGTAAGCGATTGCCAGGGGGTTAATTCGGTGAGGGGCGTAATGCCATCGGGAGCCACATGAATCGCCAACCAGCGCGCGTCGCCGTTAAAGGCGCCTTCGCCAAAGTCTAATTCAACGACAAAAAGCCCGTCAGAGACGAGCACGTCGGGGATGGCTACGGTTTCGCCAATTTGTACGGCCGTTTCCGGGTCAACGCCATCATATAACCAGAATTCAAAATCAAAAACGCCATCAGCCGGCACGCCATCCTGATTTAATTGGCCCTGATAAGTAAACCCATTGCTTAACGAAGCGGCATTGGCCCCCTGGTTAAGCATGGCGATAACCAGTAAGAAAAGG
Organism: Anaerolineae bacterium; assembly: GCA_024762695.1. Classification (GTDB taxonomy): domain Bacteria; phylum Chloroflexota; class Anaerolineae; order Promineifilales; family Promineifilaceae; genus JACKCC01. The sequence continues at coordinate 5,788 of JANTGY010000231.1, read as the reverse complement.
GCGACGGAGAAAAAGGTGGCGGCGCCCACAATTTTTGATCGAAACTGGCTCATATGTTTTCCTTGCGGTTTACGGTAATTCATAATTAGCTCCTTATCGCGCACGCCATCAATCATCAGCCTGATAGGATGAATTCAAAAAAATTAAGCTGTATATTTTACGGGGGAATGCGAACTGCTCTCGCCGTTGATGGTTATGGTATGTTTTGTGCGCTACCTTTACGCTTTTGTTATCCTGATTCTATCCAAAGTCGATTACGGATACCGTTACAACTCCGTTACGACCTGCGTTACAAGTTTGTTACAATTTGCGTTACAAGGCGCGTCTCCCTCTTTCGAGCAGGGGGAAGATTAGGGTGCAGACAAATGCGATGAACGCGGATTACAGTGTGTAAATGACAATGAGTATTGACTTAATGGCCGCCTTTGGCCTACGCGCGCCAGAATTGGTTGCGTTTGTGGGCGGCGGCGGCAAAACAAGTTTGATGTTTGCGCTGGCGGCAGCGCTGCCGGGTCGAGTCGTGGTAACAACAACGACGCGCATCTTCGCCGCCCAGATGAAATTGGCTCCAGCGGTCTGTTATGCCGATGATTTGAGTCGATTAGAAGATAATCTGAAACGGTATGGGATGGCGTTGGTTGTGGGCGATGTCGGATCGGGTAAAGATAAGGAAAAGGCGTTGGGCGTCCCGCCAGAGCTTCCGGGCCGACTGTTGGCGCGCCCTGATGTGGATTTTGTGTTGGTGGAAGCGGATGGCTCGCGGATGCGGCCCATCAAGGCGCCGGCGGCCCACGAACCAGTTATTCCGCCAGAAACGACGCTGGTTGTGCCGATGATGGGGATTGATGCGATGAACGGCCGTATCGCTGAAGTCGCGCATCGACCAGAGTTGGTTTTGTCACTCTTGCGTCGGGCGTCTTCCGTCAACGATTGGTTGAGGCCGCAAGATGCGGCGATATTGTTGACCCATCCCGATGGCGGATTGAAAGGCGTACCGAAGCAGGCCCGCGTCATTCCTTTCATCAACAAAGTGGAAACGGCCGTTCAACTAACCGCCGCCCGCCAAATCGCCTACCACATCTTACGAAAGACGGAAGACGCCTCGCGCATCACACAGGTCGTCATCGGCGCAACCCAAGCTGACAACCCCATCCATGAAGTGCATAAACGGGTAACGGCCGTTGTCCTGGCCGCCGGACAATCCAAACGGATGGGACAAACCAAACAGTTTTTGCCTTGGGGAGAGACAACGGTGTTGGGACAAACGCTGCGGAATTTACGGGCGACGGCCGTTCACGACATCATGGTCGTCGCCGGGCATGAGACGGAGAAGGTGACGGCCATCGCGCAGGAGGAAGGCGCAGCCGTCATCGTCAATCCTGATTACGCGCAGGGAGAGATGGTGTCGTCGCTGCAAACGGCCGTCGCCCAACTGGATGAAAGCGTGACGGCCGTTTTGGTGATGATGGCCGACCAGCCGATGATCGAACCGGCGCACATTGACCGGCTGCTGGAAGCCTACTGGCAAGGGCGCGGCAACCTCATCGCGCCGTCGTTCGAGGGGCGGCGCGGCAATCCCGTTCTGATTGGAAGCGCCTATTTCGATGAGCTGCTGGCCCTGCCGCCCGGCTCTGCCCCGCGCCATTTGGTGCAACGCTATCAAGACAGGCTGCATCTGGTGGAAATGCCGACGACGGCCGTTTTGCAGGATTTGGATAGTCCAGACGACTATGTCCGCTGGCGACCAAAATAAAAGCCGGGTTTTTCTAATTCTAACGGATTTTGTGGTTTGTAGGGGCGGGATGGCGCGGAATGAGCTTATTGAAAGCAAACGGCTGTTTCTCCGCGCCGTCTCGCCCTATTCGGGTTACAATGTTGGGCGAGACGACCGGGAGACAAGGCTATTTGCTCTGCCAAAATCACTCCCGGTCATCCCGCCCCTACCAAACAACGTGAGCCACAAAAAACGATAGAATCAGGGGTTTTTTAGCTTACGGCGTTAATTGGATGACAAAACTGCTTTGCGCGGGCAAACTATCAAACGGCCGATACGCATCAAAGCCGCCGCCCTTATTGACCATCAGCGGAGCAATTTCACCCTCTCCATACAGCAAAGCAGTCGCTATTTCGCCAAGCAGCGGCCCCGATTCCAACGCCAACTCATAATTCTCCAGCGGTTCGTCATCCAAGTTCATCAAAACAAGAATCGCTTCGTTGTCGGTGTAGCGCAGGAAGGCGTAGGCTTTGGCCGAGCCGGGGTCAACCAGCGCCCAATCGCCCACGCGCAGCGCTTCATGTTCGTTTCGCAGATGAACGAGGGCGCGGTAATGATTGAGCAGTGAATCAGGATTGTCCTCCTGCAAAGCCACGCTACGCGTTTCATAATCCTGGGCCGGGAAACGCCAGGGGGTGTGCGTGGAAAAGCAGACTTTTAGCCCGCCGTCGCTGCACCACTGCATCGGGCGCCGAATGTCTTCGTCAGGCTTGGTTCCCATCAAGCCGATTTCTTCGCCGTAGTAGATGAAAGGGACGCCGGGCGAGGCGAGCAGCCAGGTTGCGGCCAATTTGGCTTTGCCTTCGTCGCCATCTAATTGGGACATGATGCGATTCTGGTCGTGATTGGTCAGGAAGGTGGCGTATTGGTTAGGCGGGAAGTCGGCGACGACCTGGCTTTGTTCTTTGCCTATCTGGATGCCTAAGCCGCTGTCCACGCTGTTAAACGCAGCCTCAGCCAGGTCGAATTGGAAGGCGACATCCACTTCGTCGCCGGTGTAATCGATGACTTGCTGGGTAGATGTCCATGCTTCGCCCACGACGAAGGCGTCGGGGTTGACGCTTTTGTAGAAGGTATGGAACGCTCCCAGCCAGTCGTGGGTAGCGCGGGTGTTTTCCTGGATGGCCCCATCTTCGACGAAATGTTTAATGGCATCCATGCGCAGGCCGTCGGCGCCCATGTCGTCTAACCAGAAACGAGCGAAATCGTAGACGGCCGTTGTCACCTCCGGGTTCTCCAAATTCAAATCAGGCATCCCATCCCAAAAAACGGCATAGTAATAGCTGCCGCCAGACCGAATCCACACTTTTTGCCCCCAGGGGCCGCGATAGCCGGGGTCATCCTCGCTCCAGACATACCAATCGCGCTTGTCGCTGTCAGGGTCGCGGGAGTCCTGGAACCAGGGATGGTCGCGTCCGGTGTGGTTGAGTACCAGGTCTACGATGACGCGGATGCCCCGCTTGTGCGCTTCTTCCATCAGACGGTGGAAATCTGCGGCCGTGCCATACTCGTCGTCCACAGCGTAATAATCGACCACATCGTAGCCGTGATAGCTGGGCGATTGGGTGATGGGCATGAGCCAGAGGCCGGTGACGCCCAAATCGTCGCTGGTCGTCGGGTCGCCGTCGTTGAGATAGTCGAGTTTTTCGATAAGACCGTTGATGTCGCCTTTGCCGTCGTCGTCACTGTCGTAAAAGCTGCGGACGAATACTTCGTAGAAGACGGTGTCGTTCCACCAGGGGTAGCCGTTGGTGCCCTGGACGAGAGGATCGGGGGTCGGCGTGGGTGGTGGGACGGTTGGTTGGGTGGTGGGGGGAACGGCCGTTGGGGAGATGGTCAGTTTAGGTGTTACTGTTGGTGCAGCATTTGAGGCACAAGCAACCAAAACCAGCAAAAAAACAGTAGGTGTGAATAAAATAGATTTAGTTTTCATAAGGTTTAAAAAGGAATATTGGCACTTTAATTTGCCAATTTCTCTTTTGCCATTTTAAGCAGTTTTTTATCAGTGGCAGTATGTGATGGAGGCTCTTGATTTGCCATATTTATGGCATAGTCGCGCCATTCTTCGGCATAAGTGGAATAGCCTTCCAAATACTTGACCACCGCCGCCCAATCTCCTTCTTTTTTGGCATTTTTTGCCCTCGCACTAGCGATCATTCGTATTTGGTCTAGAACCGCTGGTGAAGGTTCTCCTTTGAGCAAAATTGCTTCAGCTTCTTCCAGCTTACCTGCTTGCCGTAATTGTCGAATTTCAGCGAGTTGCTCATGTCCAAGAAAAATAAACTGATGTGGTGAGACTTTCCTTGTAGTTAATTTGGGCAAGGGAGGAGGGGTAAGTTGCTCGACTTGAGACGGATTGATTCTTTCAACAGTTTGAAATCCTTTGGTTTTCAAAAACTTCATTTTATGGATAAAGTTTTGCATTGAATCGGAAGGATCCAGCATGTCAAAATTTAATCTATCAAAGGTTTCTCTCGGAATCGCAGCGGATAATATGGGTTGTTCTTCCAAGTGTCCAGTTTTAGTGTTCAATAGATCGCTCGTTGCCGTAACAAGAACCATGTCAATGGGTAACAGTGCAAAAAGTTCTCGCGCCACTCGCAACACGCAAGCACAAACATAATCCTGATATAGTGCATAGAATCTGGTTTTAGGCATTTTCTTAACGGACAGCTTCCCACTCTTCAATAGCGTTTTGGTCTCCTGAGGAATCACACTTTCGCCATTTGCTCGTAATGTGGCTTCAATCAGAGAAGGATTTTCCATTTGAAAATTAAGCGAGGAGCCAAGTTGTGCAATCTCGCTAAATGGTTTTGTATAATCGATTGCATTAAGAAAAGCTTGGACATTATTCGAAATTATTCCATCAGCGATTCTGCGAGATGTTTCCCAATCAGCAAGCTCAGATTCGTAAGCATCTTTGGCAGCAGCATACTCTTCTTCATCTCGAAGCTTTGAATCTTCAATTTTTTTAACTAGGTTCTCACGTCTTTTTTCCGTTTGCCTAAATATTTTATCCTTGATGCTTGGCTTGAAGTCATTTAGGTTCGTTTGGGCTGAAGATGCATGGTTACTAAAATCTTCTTTTTGAGGCTTCCTTGGCGGTTTTGAGGATAAGATTTCTTGCCAATCAATCAAAGGTCCGCAATCTTTGTGGATTGATATAAGTATATCGATGTGATTTTCAAATACATTGACCTCATAAGAGGCTCGTTCAAGTTCCTGCATCCTAGCAAGTTGTTTTTGTTGTCTTTCCAATTCACGCTGACGCCTTTTAGCTTCTCTTTCAGAGCGTCTTTGTGCAGCAGCAGCTGAACGAATGAGACTGTTTAGAGTTGGCATTTATCCCTCCAATAGCATAAAAATTTCATTGTTAAAGCAATTACAATGATAAAATGCAACGAAATCTTTGTCGAGTGCCTTATATCATTCATGTGACAAACCATAACTTTTCAACTTCTTTCTTCAGCAAATGTATAATTTAGCGAACTGAATATTTTTGTATGAGTACGCATTGCATATTTTGAGAGGTTAGATATAAACCGGTAAAAAACGATCGATTTTGTCCGAACGTGTAATAAGGAGAAATCATGACCCCATTTGATTTAACTGATAAAGTCGCCCTCATCACCGGGGCGTCGCGGGGGATTGGGCTGGCGATTGCCCAAACCTACGCAGCGGCGGGGGCCAAAGTCGTCCTTGCCAGCCGCAAGCAGGAAGATTTGGATGCGGCGGCGGCTGACATCCGGGCGGCGGGCGGCGCGGCGCTGCCCATCGCTGCGCACACGGGCAGCGAAGAGGCGGTGGCGCAGTTGTTCGCCCAGGCGGCGGAAGCGTATGGCGGGGTGGACATTGTGGTGAATAATGCGGCGACCAATCCTCATTTTGGGCCGGTTTTAACGGCCGTTGACAGCCAATGGGACAAAATCCTCGATGTGAACGTGAAAGGCTACTTCCGCGTGGCCAAAGCGGGCGCGGCCAGCATGAAAGCGCGCGGCGGCGGCAAAATCATCA
>JANTGY010000230.1 GCA_024762695.1 Anaerolineae bacterium | reverse complement strand
GACGGCCGTATCCTCGAAGTCCAGCTAACAGACGAACAACGTGATTTGGCTAGCGTAGAAGGATGGGAAAGTCTGGCCGATTTTGATCCCGCCCTGTTCACCAGCGGCGCCTTAGACCGCTGGCGGGAACTGCGCGAACTGCCCGCTGAACACGCAATCTAAAACAATGAACATACGCACAAATCAGTAGTTTAGGTAAAACGAATAAACGATTTTGCTTCAATCTAGCCGATAAGTCCCCAATTCGGCATCTCTAAAACAAACCAGTTATCTACAAACATGCGAGAGCGCGACGCTTCGGTTCTCGCACCAAGCAAAAGGGCGTGAAAAAAGCCTTCACGCCCTGAATTTAGATACAGCCAACCTCATTCCTCTTCAGAAAGAAACTGATTTTTTCGCTTTCGGCCTGGTTTGCGTTTCGTTTGTTGCTGCAATGCCCTGGTTTCTTCAATCAAATTTTCGCGCTCGGATTCCAGCCGAGCCAAAATTTCCGCGTTTCTATCTTTTTGTTCCTTTGTTAATTCTACTTTACGTCTTGCCATGCTAAAGCTCCTTCAAAATAGCTGCCGGCAAATGGGGCTTATGCAAGAAATATGCCAATTGCTGACAACTAGCCGTCAACAGCGCTTTTCACCGAATGACGGACTACCACTTTATATACGCAGCTAATTATACCCCACTTTCCAGCGTATTGGCGGGTGACTTTTTAGACCCTGCATCCGCTATTAAGTAAACCACAAAAAGAATGGGTTGTTTGGGAAATCGTGGGGTAATCATAGCGTCATGCGTAATCCGTGATGCGTAACCAAAGGCGCGTTACGCATGACGGATTACGACAAACTCCATGAAATCTGAAAGCCCCAAAGTGTTTTGATAAAAAATACGCTAATTCTTTGTGGTTTACTCAGGGAAAACGGGAGAACCATTGTTTTCCTCATTCAAATGCCTTTCCCGTTTTCACCTAAGTAATATTCTGAATTATGCTCCCATTTTACGGCGCGGCTTGGGTTTATGAACCCGTTTACTGCGACGGCGCGCATCGCTGTCGGGGATTTTTTTGTATAAGGTCAACAGTAAATAAACGCCAACTAAAGCTAAGGCAAAAGCCGCTAGCATAGAATAGGTGACAAACGAATTGCCAATCGTTGGTTGGTCAGGACGGAAAAATTCGATCCAGGTGCGATTGCCGCCCCACCATACCAGGAACAAGCCAAAAAGCGTGCCTGGTCGCCATTGGTCGCGGTAACGGTTATTAAGCCAGATTAGTAGTGCAAACCCGATGAGCAAAGCCAATGATTCATACAAAAAGGTAGGATGAAACCGGGTATCAGGGCTTAAATCACGATATTGGGGCAGGCGATATACAGGCTCAATCAACAAGCCCCAGGACTTCTCGGTTGGCGGGCCGTACAGCTCCTGATTGATGAAGTTGCCCCAACGGCCGATTCCCTGGGCGACAAGCAATGCCGGGCCGGCCACATCGGCATAGTGCCAAAACTTCAATTTGCGCCAACTGACAAAAATTAGGCCAACGACTGCCGCGCCGACAAATCCGCCCAAAATGTTGACGCCCCCAGACCGGATATTGATCACATCCAAAAATGAATTGTAAGCTGCCCCATCCAGGATATCCAGCAGCACGTAAGTCAGACGCGCGAATAAATAGCCGGAAAAAACGACCAGAATTAAGCCATTATACAAGTCGTCTACGCTTTGGCCGCGTCGGTCGATTTCGCGCGCTGCCCACCAGGCGCCGATGGCAATGCCTAGAGTAATGAGAATACCATACCAGAAAATGGGAAACCCATCCCCAATGGGAAGCGTAAAAGCCACCCTGTCAATTTGTAATCCGTCTAACATGTTCTTTATGCTCCTTTTGCGGCAATGATCAATAATCGCGGATGGGTGTCGTTAATCAACGTAACCCAAACCGCGTAATTGTTGCATTAAACGTTCATCTTCAAGTTCAACGGCGTCGCCGGCGGCCAGGCTGTCACGCTGTTTTTTGACTGTCTGCGTTAAATGGATGAGGCGCTGGTTTAACGCGAACAGTTTGCTGGATTGTTCTGTTATCTCGTTCTTCAATTCTAGCGGATCAACCGTTAAATTAAAAAGTTCGTCCGGTTCATCGTCTACATGGATGAGTTTTTGGGTAATCGCGCCTGGTTCGCCCTGGACGACGGCCCGGCGGGTGGCTAAACAGCGGAAGGGGGCGATGAGTTCTGGTTGATGATTTTCGATGGCCCGGACGAAGTTGAGGGGGGGGTAAACTTCACTGTAGGCGGTGTGTTGTTCGGGGTCACGGCCGTTTACCGAATGTAACAATGTCAATTCCTCAGCATCCCCTTGCTGAACTCCCGCCGCCTCCAACATGGTGTGGTAAATGCGGCGCGAACTGACCGGCTCGCTGATGCGGCCCGGTTCAGGGAATTGGCGCGGCCATTGCATCAGCAGCGGCACATGCACCAGCTCTTGATAAGCGACAAACGCATGGCCGAAGTAATTGTGCTCGCCCAGCCCATCCCCATGATCGGCGACAATGATGGCTAACGTATTTTCGTGGCGGGAACGGCCGTTCATCACAGCCAGCAACTCGCCCAAATAATTATCCTGGTAAGCCACCTCCGCATCATACATATCGCTCAACACGCGGCTTTCCAGTTCGTCCAATGGCTCCGCCAACGGCGCCGCCCAACGGAACGCTTCCCGATTCCAGGTCGCCATAATCCGCTGCGCTTCCGCGCTCTTGCGAAGATAGGGCGCGACCTTATCCACAAATTCGCCCGGCGGCCAAAATGGTAAATGCGTTTCCATCAAATTGAGGAATAAAAACAGCGGTTTCTCGGCTTGTTCCGCTGGAGCTAGCTGTTCCCGCTGGCGCAAAAAATGGGACACATCACGCACCGAACGCGCATTTTGTCCCTTGAAATTAGCGAATTTTGACCACAGTGGCGTCAACCAGGCATTCAATGACAGCCGAAACGCCAAATCAGATTGGCCGAAAAAGTTTTGGATCGGGTATGAAATGCGGCGCAGAAATTGCGTATACGCCTCGCCCAGTTTATTTAAGGGCCAGGGCAAGCGGCTTGAACTTTGTGGCGTACTGGGAATAGCTCCGCCGTAATTGTAAAACGTATCAAATCCCCGTTTGAAGCCGTTATTCAAAATGCCAACCAGCGGATTGTTGCAAAAGCCAATCGTTTCGTACCCACTTTGGCGCAGCGACTCGGCCAGATGAGGCTGGTCGGGGCTTAGGCTGTGCGCCGATTGGGTGACTTGGTGGGCTGTCGGATACAGACCGGTGAAGAAAGAGGCGTGGCTGGGAATTGTCCACTGCGCCGGCGAAATGGCCTGTTCAAACAACATGCCTTGCCGGGCAAACTGGTCGAGGTTGGGGGTAAAAGCGCGTTCACGGCCGTAACATCCCAGCCGATCCGCCCGCTGTGTATCTAAAACAATAAAAATAATATCTGGTTGGTCTTGCATACAGTTAGTTCGCAAAGCGATAGCCTATGCCGCGCACTGTCAAAATCCAACGGGGGGCGGCGGAATCGCTCTCAATTTTCTTTCTCAAATAATGAATGTACGGTTTAAGATTGTCTAGCGCATCGCGATCGGTTAGGCCCCAAGCTTGCTGAACCAGTTCCGCTGTGGGGACAACCCGACCTGCGTTGGACGCTAACGCGGCCAGTAAATCAAATTCGCGCGGCGTTAAGTCAATCTCTGATCCCGCCATTGTGACGACATGGGCGGCGATGTCAACGATTAAGTCGCCATCGTCGAATACGAGTTTCTGGGTGAGATTTACGGCCGTCTTCCCCCGGCGTAGATGCGCTTTTATACGGGCCAACAATTCAGTTTGGTCAAAGGGCTTGACCATATAATCGTCGGCTCCCGTTTCCAAACCGCGCACGATATTTTCCACATCGCCCAACGCGGTTAAAAAGATGATGGGCGCTTCAGAAAAGCTGCGAATACGCTTACAGGCTGTCCATCCGCCCAGGCTGGGCACCATCACATCCAGCAAAATGAGGCCAGGTTGGGCGCTGCGGGCCAGCCGGATGCCATCCTCTGTTGTGTGGGCGAGAACGGCCGTGTAACCGGCATCTGTTAACGCCCATTCAACCGTTTTAGCCAGAGCCGCGTCATCATCAATGACCAGAATCGTAGCCGACATGCACTCTACCCGCCCGATGGCAATACTGTTAAGGTGTAATCGGCGCTGCGCCCAAAAAAGTCGCGCACCACAATCGCGTAAGCGGCGTCATCGGGAATTTCAAGCGCAAATAATGTTTCATCATCGCCAGTAACGCCGTTATCAATCGAGTAAAGTAATTCAAGATCAGGGCCGTAAATCTCCAGTACGCCGTCTAACTCCACGCCGCTCAGGAAAATGTCCAACGTGGCCGGCCCCTCGGTAAACATCCAGGAATGCGTCTCGTTTTCGGCCAATGTACCGGTTACTGTTTGGCCGGCGCTAATCGCGCCTTGCAAAACTACATTGTCCAGATTGATATCCGGGTTAATCGACCCGCCGAATTCTCCATCGTCTTCTTCGAATGGCGGCGCGATCTCCTCATCGGGGACGGCCGTTGCGCCGCCGCTGTCAAGCTCAAATTCCACCGCTTCATCAAACACATTGCTGGGGCATAAAGCCAGATTGTCCTGCAATAAACAGTCAGATAAGGCGGCGGCGGCGTTCAAGGGGATGAGGTCGAGCAGGCGGTTGACGCTGTTTCCCAGCCCCTGACCGCTGGCGGCCAGGACGATGACGCGGCGCTGTCCATCTTCTTCGTCCAGCAAAATGAGGGATGTGCCTGACATTTGCACGTTGCCCAAGTCGGATTGGATGAGACGTACGGCCGTTTCCTGAACGGTCGGCTCTTCCTCGCCATTTTCATTTTCAGCCAACGCCTCTTCGTCAGTCTCAACCTTGTCCACGATGGGCGGATCAATAGTCAGAGAAATGCCGGCCGAGGCCAAAATATCCGCCACGTCTTCGGCCTGGTTGTACAGGCCCAGGTACAGCACATCGGAGTTTTCAGCGGGAACGGCCGTCAACGACAGTTCGCGGTCAACGCGCCGGAACGCATCCTGCAAGGCAATAATCTCGTCAAACGCATCCGGCCCCAGGTCGGGCGCGCCAGTGTAGACCAGCGCCGCCGGTTGGCGGTAAAAATAGGGGAAGTCGGTCAGCGCCAACTGGCGTTCTTGCGGCCCGGTCAAAAAATCGGCGATGCGGGCAATGAAGGCGCTGTTGTCGAACACTGTGAAATAGGGCTGCAACAAGAAGTGCATGTCGCCCAGCGCTAAAACGCGCCCATCCCGGCTGGCTGCCGCTAAAACCAAATCGCCGGCCCGATCTGTCGCCGACGACCAGGTATTGTCGTCGGCGGTAATCAACGCTTCGCCGGATGGCCCAACGCGCAATGAATGGGCGCTGTAAAAGGCTAGTTTGTCCAAACCATCCACCAAATTGTTTTCGCTAAAACCTTCTTGGCGCAAGATGATGTTGCGGAAGTTGCCTTCATTTTCGAGGGTGTTGTACAGGTAGTCGCCGTTGAAAACGATGTCGAATTCGTTTGCCAAACTATTTAGCGGGATGAGGTCGGTTTCGAGAACGGGTTCGGCGAAGAAATCTTCCTCGTCGAATATGACGTTGAAACGTGTCGGATCGCCGACAAGCAGCAAACGGCCGCCTTGCGCGACAAAGCGGGATACAGCCAGGGTTTCTTCCATGCTGAACTGGCTTAGCGGCGTAACGACGATGAAGGCGCTGACGGTGCGTAAGGCCAAGGCCAGGTCGCCCCCTTCGTAGGGGAGCAGTTCAAACCCGCGCGCGGCTAAACGGCCGTCTAAATAGGTGATGTCTTCCATCGTGAAGTTGTTCTGGTGGGCGATATCAACTAAGACCAACCCTTCGCCCATCTCCGGCTCGTCCACAAAATCGCCGCTGGATGGGGTAGACACAGGCGCGATCTTGGCCGGATCGTAAGGCGGCGGCGCGTCGCGTTCCGCTGGGTTCAAATCATAAAAGCTCAAATAGCGAACGGCCGTTGGTCCGACCAGCAGCGCTGCAAAAATAAGTAAAAAGAGAATTCCTTTCCGCATATCGGCCCCTTTCCTTATTGGCTAGACGGCAGTTCAATATAACGATAATACATGCCCGGTGGCAAATTCATTGGCGGCGCCCATAATTTTTGGGCGTCGATGGGCGGCGGCTGGCTTTGGAAATAGGCTGGCGCGCCCTCATCGCCAAAGGTGAGCGGGTAAAGCTCCACAACCGCGTAATTTGAGATTCCAGCCATCTCCGCCGCACGCCGAATCGCTTCTTCATTGGCGATAAGGCCGTCAATTAACCCCAGCTCAAGCGCCTGCACGCCGGTAAAAATCTCGGCGCGAGAGAGGAAATCATCGCTGGCTTCGGGGGCCAGACGGTCGCCACGGCCGTTTCTAATCGCTTCCAAAAAGGCAAACTTGGCGCGCTCGATTTGACGCACGGAACCGTCGCGCGTGCCGCCAAACGCTTTGTAGGGGCCAGTTGTGAGTAAATCTTCCTCAATCAGCGCGTCGCCGGGCAGCATGGAAATGACGCCAATGCTGCCAATGGCCGATGTGGGCTTGGCGTAAATCTCATCGGCGGCGGCGGCCATGTAGTAAGCGCCGCTGGCGGCTAATAAATCAACGGTTGCCACCACCGGCATTTCCAGACGGGTGTTCAACACATCCAGGTA
>JANTGY010000229.1 GCA_024762695.1 Anaerolineae bacterium | reverse complement strand
TCGTTAGCCGCGCTTTTACAAAAAAGTTGGCTGCTGGCAGCTTTGTTGGCGGTCTGGGTCGTCATGGTTTACGCCGGTCTAGTTCTGTTTATGCTTAAAACAGAAGCAGCCCAGGGACGCCTGCTGTTTCCCGCCTTACTCCCGTTAAGTTTAGGATTTGCTCATGGCTTAAGCCGTTTAAGCCGTGGCAGATGGCGACCGCTTTGGCCCGCTTTGGCGTTGATGACGACTATTTACGCTCTGCTAGGGGTGATCCGTCCGGCCTATGCGCTGCCGGAACCGGTTACGGCCGTTCCCCACCCCTCCCAATTCGGCCCCATCACCTTCCATACAGAGCAGGGGAAACTCCAACTCGTCGGCGTCGAAATGGCCGCCGACCAAAGCGTCGCACCCGGCGGCGATCCGCTAGAAATTATCTTGTATTGGCGTGCCGAAACGCCAGTCGAAAAAGATTATCTCAGCGCCGTGCATTTGTTAGGACGGGAATTCGAATCAGTCGGCTCAGTGAATCGCTACCCAGCCTGGGGAATGATTCCCACTAGTCAATGGGAAGTGGGCCAGATTTGGTGGGATGAATACCATGTGCGGGTGAAGAAAACGGCCGTCGCCCCCACTCAACTGCGCGTATCCGTTAGTTTATACGACAGCGAAGCGGAAGAACCGCTGCCAGCAACATGGCCGGATGGCACGGCCGTTGACCTGTTACTCGTCGGCGAACCGGCTCGATTAGCCAGCCCAACGGGCCAAGATGAAACGCGCTTTTACGATGTAGATATTTCGTTTGCCGGGGGAATGACGTTAGCTGGCTACGATTGGGGCTACGCCGGAGAGTCAGAAACCATCATCGGCATTCCTGGCAGAGCGCTCCCCCTCACCCTCTACTGGCGCGCCGACGACGCCCCAACCCAAGATTATACCGTCTTCGTCCACCTGCTCGATGCCGACGGCCAATGGCTGGCTGGCGCCGATGCGCCGCCAGTCAACAACTTCTATCCCACATCTCTGTGGCAATCCGGCGATTGGATAGACGATTTGCACCCACTTAACTTGTCCACCGATTTACCGTCTGGCAACTATGCCATCCAGATTGGTCTGTACGATCCTGTTACTGGATCGCGTTTGACACGGCTTGATGGGAATGGGGATTCGGTAGCGTTGTCGTTGAAAATCGAAGATTAAGATTTCGCAGACGCATAGTTATCAGCTTTTCAATCGCCTTCGACGACTGGGGCGGCAATCACAGCCAACACCTGCCCCTTCTCCACACTGTCGCCCGGCTTCACCGCAACACGAGCTACAACGCCGTCGCGGGGCGCGCGCAGCTCATTTTCCATCTTCATGGATTCCAAAATGATGACTTTATCCCCTTTTTGCAGCGGCTCCCCTTCGGCCACAGGAGCAGCAATGATAATACCGGGCATGGGAGATTTGATAACGGCGTCGCCGGAAACGGCCGTTTCCCCACCCCGCGCCTTCGCCAACCGATACGCTCGCTCATCCTGCACCGTCACCGGATACAGCTCACCCCGCACCAACACCTCCCACGTCTCTTCCCGCTCCTCCACCACCGCCTCAAACGAATGGTTATTCAACAGCAGCGAAGCTACGCCGCCGTCCGGCAGCGCCTGAAAATCAATCGCAAACCGTTCCCCATTCACCAAAATCGCATCATCCTGATCAATCACAATCTCAAATTCTTTCTCGTTAACCGTCGTAATGTATTTCATAATTCAGCTAGAGCTAGAGGATAGAGCTAGAGGGGAAAACGATTTCTTCCTCTAGCTCTAGCTCCATCCTCTATCCTCATCTCCTAAGCCGCTCCCAACGTCCCAAATACTTCCAATTACTCGCATCCCGCGTACCGGGCGACACGATCTGGCTGGCCTGCTGCCCCTGCCGGTGCGCAACCAACGTCGCCAAAATCGCCGCTTCCAGTTCATCCGTCGCTTCTCGGTCGCTCATACTAAACTCCCGCTCCACAAACTTCGTGTCAAAGCGGCCCGACAGGAAGCGATGGCTGTCCATCATATGTTGATGAAACGGGATATTCGTCTTAACGCCCATCACACGATATTCGGCCAACGCCCGCCGCATGCGCAAAATCGCTTCGGCCCGCGTTTCGCCATAGCAAATCAACTTGCTAATCATCGAATCGTAATACGGCGTCACCTCGTAGCCGCGAAAAACGCCCGTATCCACGCGCACGCCTGGGCCAGTAGGCGCACGGCTGGTCGTAACCAAACCGGTAGAAGGCAAATAATTATTATAGGGGTCTTCAGCATTGATACGGCACTCAATCGCCCATCCCTGCATCTTCACATCCTCTTGCCTAATACGAAGTTTACGGCCGCGCGCCACCCGCAACATCTCCTGCACAATATCCACACCCGTCACCAACTCCGTGACTGGATGCTCCACCTGTAAGCGGGTGTTCATCTCCAGGAAATAGAACTTTTTGTCCTTGTCCATCAAGAACTCAATCGTACCCGCATTGACATAATTCACCGCTTTGGCCGCCGCCACAGCCACCTCGCCCATCCGGCGGCGCAAATCTTCGTCCACCGCAAACGAAGGGGCTTCTTCGATGAGTTTTTGATGACGGCGCTGTAAAGAACATTCCCGTTCGCCCAAATAAATGGCGTTGCCGTGACTGTCGGCCATCAACTGAATTTCGATGTGTCGCCCTTCGACGATCATTTTTTCCAAATAGACTGTGCCATCGCCGAACGCGGCTGCTGCCTCGCGCCGCGCCGCCGCGATGGCATCGGGCAGCGCCGCCGCTTCATAGACCGGCCGCATCCCCTTACCCCCGCCGCCGGCCGTTGCCTTGACCAGCAGCGGGAAACCCATCTCGCTGCCAGCGGCAATCAATTCCTCATCCGTACCGGCTGGCGTGCCGGGAACCACTGGAACGCCTGCGGCCGTTACCGTTTGGCGGGCCATTTGCTTATCACCCATCGTGCGAATCGCCTCCGCTGGCGGGCCGACGAAAACGATATCATGATCCACGCAAGCCTGGGCAAACTCAGCGCGCTCGGCCAAAAAACCGTAGCCGGGATGAATCGCCTGCGCTCCTGCTTTTTGGGCAACATCTAATATCTTTTCAATGACTAGATAGCTTTCCCGCGCCGGAGAAGGGCCGATGTAGTACGCTTCTTTGGCGTAGCGCACATGGGGCGCGTACCGGTCGGCGTCAGAGTAAACGGCAACCGTATCAATGCCTAATTCATGCGCCGCCCGCAGGATACGCATCGCAATTTCGCCCCGATTGGCGATGAGAAGTTTGTCGAATTTTTTAGTTAGGAGTCCGTCGTTTCGTTTCATGGTTAGCTGTTAGCTGTTAGCTGTTAGCTGTTAGCCGCTAGCGTTTTTGCTGATGGCTAATCGCTAAAAGCTAATAGCTACTAAAGTGGAATATTCCCGTGCTTCTTCGGCGGGTTATTGTCGCGCTTGTTTTGCAGCATGTGGAGGGCATTAATGAGACGCGGGCGCGTTTGGCTGGGTTCGATGATGTCGTCAATGTAGCCGCGTCGCGCTGCCGCATAGGGATTGGCAAAGTTGTCTTTGTATTCGGCCACCAATTCTTCACGCCGTTTATCCGGGTCTTCAGCCTCGGCCAATTCGCGGCGAAAGATGATGTTGACCGCCCCATCCGGCCCCATCACGGCAATTTCGGCCGTCGGCCAGGCCAGATTCAGGTCGGCGCGGATGTGCTTGCTGCTCATAACGTCGTAGGCGCCGCCGTAGGCTTTGCGGGTAATGATGGTGATTTTGGGCACGGTCGCTTCACAATAAGCGTAAAGCAGTTTAGCTCCGTTGCGAATAATACCGCCATACTCCTCGGCCGTGCCGGGCAAGAAGCCGGGCACATCGACAAAGGTGATGATGGGAATGTTAAAGGCGTCGCAAAAACGGACAAAACGGCCGGCCTTTTCGCTAGATTTGATGTCGAGGACGCCGGCCAAAACCATCGGCTGATTAGCGACGATGCCAACGCTGTAGCCGCCCAATCGGGCAAAGCCGATGACGATATTAGACGCGTACTCTTCCTGAATTTCGTAGAAAACGCCGTCGTCTACAATGAGATTAATGGCGTCTTTGATGTCGTAGGGTTTGTTGGGGCTGTCGGGAACGAGGGTGTCCAGGGCGGCCTCGGTACGCAGGTTGTCGTCTTTGGTCGCCTTGAAGGGGGGGTCTTCCATGTTGTTGGAAGGCAGGTAGCTCATCATCTCACGGATGAGGAAGAGGGCGTCGGCTTCGGATTCGGCGGCCATGTGGGCGACGCCGCTGATTTCGGTGTGGGTTTTGGCGCCGCCAAGTTCTTCAAAGGTGACGTCTTCGCCGGTGACGGTTTTGACGACGTCGGGGCCGGTGATGAACATGTGGCTGCTTTCTTTGACCATGAAGATGAAGTCGGTGAGAGCAGGGGAGTAGACGGCGCCGCCGGCGCATGGCCCCATGATGGCGCTGATTTGGGGCACGACGCCGGAGGCCATTGTGTTGCGCAGGAAGATGTCGGCGTAGCCGCCGAGGCTGACGACTCCTTCCTGGATGCGGGCGCCGCCGGAGTCGTTGAGTCCGATGACGGGCGCGCCGTTGCGCATGGCCATGTCCATGATTTTGACGATTTTTTCGGCGTGGACTTCGCCGAGGCTGCCACCGAAGACGGTGAAGTCCTGGCTAAAAACGTAGACGAGACGGCCGTCTATCGTCCCCCATCCCGTTACAACACTGTCGCCAAGGATGCGGGATTTGTCCATATTGAAGTTGCGTTCCCGATGGACGGCGAAGGCGTCAATTTCGCGGAATGAGCCTTTATCGAGCAGAAGTTCGATGCGCTCATGGGCGGTCATTTTGCCTTTGGCGCGCTGTTTGGCCATGCGGGCTTCGCCGCCGCCGGCGTGTGATTCCGCTCTCATGTCGCGTAGTTTTTCGATTTTAGGATCCATGTATTTCTCCGTTTTGAGGTTGGAGATTGGAGATTGAGAATCTCTAGTCTCTAGTCTCTGGTCTCTCTTCAAAGTAGTTTTTGACAGCCGTTCGCCTCAATCCCCAGACGCTAAACAAAATCAGGGCCAGGTAAAACAAGCTGTTGAGAAGCCAGCTTTGTCGGGCTGAGGGAGATTGGGCGAAAAAGATGAGCGAGCTTAGTTCAATCAAAGCGTACAGGATTAGAAACAAGGGAATGGCAGTGCGAGCGAACGGCCGTCTCCGCCATAAAGCGCGCGCCATCCCCAAAAACAAAAACGCCCAAACCAGGGCGATACCCAATCGTACTGGCGGTGCGGGAGTTGTCTGAAAGGCTGCTAAGGTTCGGTAATTCAGGCCAATAGCGAGCGCTCGCCCGCCATTCCACCCACCTAGTAAAAACACCGCCCAAAGCGTCATGGTTACGGAGCGGGGGCGGATTGGGGCGTTCATAGGATCGGATTATATGCTAAGGGAGCGGGGGTGAAAAGGTGAACAGGTGAAGAGGCGAAGGAGTGATTGTCTTAACCTGCCACTTGCCACTTGCCACTCCCCGCTATTTCCGGGGATAATGAAGCGAAAGGAGTGTGACGATGGGTTATCAACAAGATGATTTTGAGGATGAACGGCCGTCCACAATAAATTGGCCGTTGTGGTTGGGAATTGGGGCGCTGGTTTTGTTTTTGATTGGCCTATGTTTGCTCGGCGCTTTTTTGCTGACGAATCAGTTCTTACAGCGAACCGCCCCGCCTACCCCCTTGACCATGCCAACCGCGCCGCGGGCGACGGCCGTTACCGATCCAACCGACATCCCCCTGGCTCCAACCGCCACTTTACGCGCCAACAGCGAAGCGACGGCCGTCCCCATCGGCGCTGGCAATGTGGCTGTGCCGCAGCTAACCAACCCGCCAATCATTGACGGCCATTTATCCGACTGGCTGGGCGCACCGACAACCGAATCGGCGTTTCGGGTTTATACGCATAGCAGTTGGGACGGGACGGATGATGTGACGGCCGTCTGGCAGCTTGGTTGGGATGCCGACAATCTCTACTTCGCCGTGCGCGTCACCGACAACGCCCATGTGCAAACGCAAACCGGCAACCAGATTTTTCGCGGCGACAGCGTGGATATGCAGTTGGACATGGAACGGGATGCGGATTATGGCACGGCCGTCAGTCCTGACGACTTTCAAATCATCTTTTCGCCGGGCGATTTTGCCGGACTGCCGCCATCGGCTTTTCGTTTTCGCGGCACAACCGGCGGGCAAATGGTGGACGCCACAGGCCACAACATCATCCTGGCCGCACAGCCGACTGATTTAGGCTACAACCTGGAAGCGGCCATCCCCTGGCGCGATTTGGCGGCCATGCCGTCGCCTGGGCTAGTCATTGGAGCGGCTTTGAATGTGAGCGATAATGATGGGGTGGGAACGGCCGTACAAGAAATAATGAAATCACACGTCGCCACCCGCCAATTTGCCAATCCGGCCAGTTGGGGAACGCTTACTTTGAAATAGACAAAGGCTGAGACAGGAGATAAACACTAATGCGAAAACATAATTCAAGTAGCATTACGTTTTACGCATTACGTTTTAATACGAATCCCGTAAGTTTTTTTGGATCTGCAGACTTAGCTTAGGGTGTGTTTCATCTCAGTTGATGTATCGGGAATTGATGAACCTTCAAAAAATAAATCGGTAATGGATTGTCATTCCCGCGAAGGCGGGAATCCACGCTTTTGCCAGAGTGGATGCCTGCCTTCGCAGGCATG
>JANTGY010000228.1 GCA_024762695.1 Anaerolineae bacterium | reverse complement strand
CGTACAATCGTTCGACGCCAAATCGGCCACCTTGCCCATATCCATTGTGGTATTTGCCGCCATGCTCATATTCAGTATGCTCGCGTTAAAAATTCATACTCAATCACGCCAACCTGTGTTGGTGCGTTCAAAAGAGTGAGTTTGGCAATATGATTTGAGAAGCGCTTCCAAATCATGAAACAAAAAGAGCTTCGCAACAGGCGAAGCTCTTTTTTGTTTCCCTGAAAGCCGGTTTCCAACGTGACAGATTGCGATATTTCTGTCACAATCTATTCGATTGAGGAGCTTTTCATGAATACAATTGCGCCGGTGTTTTTGAAGGATTTGTTACGGCCGTATCTCGATGAAACGGCCGTCTTGCACAAACATCTCTGCCCGCGTCAGGTATTGGGCGTGCGGATTGGGCTGCGCGGCCTGCGCGCGTTAGGATTGATTGATGCGACCTACCAATCCCGCTTCGACAACCGGCGCAAACGGCTGTTGACCATCGTGGAAACCGACGGCTGCGGCGCCGATGGTATCGCCGTCGCCACCGACTGCCACGTAGGACGGCGCACGATGCGCGTCTTGGATTACGGCAAGGTGGCGGCGACGCTGGTAGACACAAAAACGGGTCAGGCGGTTCGTGTTTGGCCGCGCGCGGACGTGCGCCAGCTTGCCAAAACCATCGCGCCGGAAGCGCGCAGCCGCTGGCACGCCTATCTCGAAGCGTATCAAATCATCCCCGATGACGATTTGCTCAATCTCCAACCTGTCGAATTGACCCAATCTCTGGCCGAAATTCTGAGCCGCCCCAATTTGCGGGTGAATTGTGAGCAGTGTGGGGAGGAGATTTTGAATGAGCGGGAGGTGGAGCGGGACGGCCGTGTCCTCTGCCAACCATGCGCCGGGAGCGGCTATTACAGTAACAAAACTGATGACATTTAACGTGGCTTTTTTAGCCAAATGTCACTTCCTACCAGTTCGCATCATCCAAATACTTAAGAAATAGCGAAAGTCGTATTGTCTGTCATTAGAGAAAGATAATTCCTATTGTTCTTAAAGGCATGACAATTTTCAATCACCTGTATGGAGGGGTCAATGTTAGACAACGAATTAACAAAAGAACTGGAAAAAAGCAAACTTGAAATCGAGACTTTACAACGGCGAGTCAGGCAGTTGGAGGATAGAGTCAATTATGCTGCTAACAGCAGGTTACCAAACACGCAGCTATTGAGCGATAAATTTTTGACACGTGCATTTGCTGTACTGGGACATTATATTGTTGCATCTTTGGTATTAGCAATTCCGTTTTATTGTTTGTTTTTCTTAATCGCCATGGCATCTGGTGGGTTCTAAAGCATCATAAAAATTGCAAACAAGATAGTTTGGGAACCTTGCCGGTTCGTATACAATTACTGTATGCGAATCGGTATTCTTTCAGACACACACAATAACACAGAAAATTTGCAACGCGCTCTGACGATTTTCCGCCACGAGGGGGTGGAGACTCTGATTCATTGTGGGGATATGACAAGACCGGAAACGGCCGTACACCTCACTGGCTTCACCCTCGTCTACGTTCATGGCAACATGGACGCCAACCCCATCGCTATCCGCCGGGCCTTGTTTGCCCTAAATCCCAGCAGCGTAGCCGCCAACACCTTCACCGGCGAACTCATCCCTGGCGTGCGCGTCGCCGCCACCCACAGCCACATTCCCGGCAAGCTTGATTCCCTCATCCGTGATGGCTACGACTACGTTTTTCACGGTCACACCCACCGCCGCCGCGATGAAACCATCGGCCAGACCCGCGTCATCAACCCCGGCGCGCTAGGCGGCGCGCAGCACGAACCCCGCTCCATTTGCCTCCTCGACCTCAAAACAGGTCAATCTGAGTTCATTAACCTGGTTGATTGGGCATAAAGTCCTGTCCGAATTTAGCCACTTTAGTACCATCGTATAATCGAAGCCGTCCTTTCCGCTTGCTACAATTATTGATAGTTGAGTTGTTCCTTTATAAAACACTGAGCATGTCATTCCCGCGGAGGCGGGAATCCACGCCTCCAATGAAGATGGATGCCTGCCTCCGCAGGCATGACAATCGCGGGTCACTGTTAAACAAGAACAACCCTGGTAGAAGCGATGTGTTGGTAGTTTCTTAAAGCAGGAATGGAATGGTTATGACGAATGATTTGCTCCACACAGTCACACAAACATCTAAGTTGAATGGTCAGAACGGCGCAGCGACAACGGCCGTTACCCCCGACAAATACCACGCCCTATTCAACGCCTCCCCCATCTCCCTGTGGGAAGAAGACTTCTCCGGCGTCAAACAATTCATAGACCAACTGCGTCAAGATGGCGTGACCGATTTCCAAGCCTACTTCGACGCCCACCCAGAAGACGTCATTCACTGCATCAACCTGGTCAACGTCATAGACATCAACGATATGACCCTCAAACTTTACCAGGCAGGCAGCAAAGAGGAGCTATTAGCCAACCTGGAAACAATTTTCGGCGAAGAAGCATTCGATGTCTTCAAAGCCGAACTCATCGTTATCGGCAATGGCGGCGTTTTATTTGAAAACGAAGGAACCAACTACACCCTGGACTGCGAACCCATTCAGGTACAAGTACGCTGGTCTGTCCCCCCCGGCTATGAAGAAACCCTGTCCCGCGTCATCGTCTCCATTACCGACATTACCCAGCGTAAACAGGTCGAACATGACCTACACCATGCCAAAGAATACGCCGAACAGCTATTTCAACTCGTCCCCAGCGCTATTTTCACCGTTGACAACGATCGCAACATTACCAGTTGGAACAAAAAAGCGGCCGAATTAACCGGCTACGCGTCCGAAGAAATTATCGGGAAAAATTGTCGGCTTTTTGCCGAGGCCCCCTGCACCAACAGATGCGGCCTCTTTGCCCCAGAAATTGCCAAGCCCATTGGCGGCGCCGAATGCGTACTCCGCACGAAAGACGGCCGTCTCCTTACCGTATCCAAAAATGCCGACCTCCTTTACGATGACGACGGACAAATCATCGGCGGCATCGAAAGCCTGGAAGACATCACCGACCGCAAACAGATGGACGCCCAACTGCGACGGCAGCTTCAGGAAGAAGAATTAATAAGCCAGGTCATCTCCCTCACCTCGTCGGCCAAAGATTTATGTTCGGCGCTGGAAGGCGTTTGCGAAAAACTGGCGCATTTCCTCGATGTGCCGCAAGCCGCCTTTGCGCTGTTAAACGACCAACGAACCGAATCCACCGTCGTCGCCGAATATCTGGAACCGGGGCGGCCGAGCGGCTTGGGCGCTGTCATTCCCTGGGAAGGCAACCCCACCTCGGCCTACTTATTAGAAAACATGGCGCCGTTAGCCATTCCCGATGCGCAGCACGACCCTATTTTAGAACCCGTTTGGGCATTGATGCGGCAGCGCCAAACAGCCTCCATGCTCCTTGTCCCCATCTTCATTGATAACGAGATTGTTGGCACCATCGGGTTTGACGCCGACCAACAACGCACATTTGAACAAGGCGATATTGAAGTCGTGCAAAACGTCGCTATGCAAATCAGCCAGGCGTTACAACGCAAACGCGCCGAGAAAGAGCTGCAAGAACAACGCGACTTCGCCCATCGGGTGATGAAAAATATGGGTCAGGGGTTGGCCGTATTAAATACCGACGGTTCAATTGAGTATTGTAACGACGCCTGCGCCCAACTACTAGGGTACAAAACAGAAGATTTAATCGGGCAAACGCCCTTCTTCTTTACCTTTGTGCAGGATGAAACTGAAGTCGATCGTTTTCGTGGATTATGGTTATCGGGCGAAACGAGCGACACGGAAATGCAGCTAAAACATGCCGATGGCACGGCCGTACCCGCATTAGTAACGGCCGTCCCCCGCTACCGCGACGGGCAAGTCACCGGAACCATCGCTGTTGTCACCGACCTGACCAAGCAAAAGCAAATCGAAGCCGACATGGCCAAGGCCCGCGACCAGGCCATCGAAGCCTCGCGGCTCAAATCCGAGTTCCTGGCCAACATGAGCCATGAAATCCGCACGCCGCTCAACGCCGTCATCGGCATGACCAGCCTTTTGTTAGACACACCGCTCACGCCGGAACAACAAGAGTATTCTGAAACCGTTCGCAACAGCGGCGATGTCTTACTTTCGCTCATCAACGACATCCTCGACTTCTCCAAAATTGAAGCGGGCAAACTTGAGCTAGAAATGCAATCCTTCAATCTACGCGACTGCGTTGAGGCGGCGTTGGATGTAGTCGTTTCTAAAGCGGCTGAGAAAGGGCTGGAAATGGCTTATATCATGGAAGATCAGGTTCCACAAACCATTGTGGGCGATGTGACTCGACTGCGGCAAGTCTTGGTCAATCTTCTCGGCAATGCCATCAAATTCACCGAACAGGGCGAAGTGGTTGTCCACGTAAACAGCCAACACATTCCTGGGACAAAGCAGTATCAAATTCAATTTGATGTGAAGGATACGGGTATTGGCATCCCCCAAAATCGCCGCAACCGCCTGTTTAAATCATTTAGCCAGGTAGACGCATCCACCACGCGCAAATATGGCGGGACAGGGTTGGGGCTGACGATTAGCAAGCGGTTGGTGGAGATGATGAACGGCCGTATCTGGGTCGAAAGCGAAGCGGGCAAAGGCTCCACCTTCTCCTTCACCATCAAAGCTAAAGCCGGCGCCGGTCAGCGCCGCGTTTATCTGTATGGTAATCAGCCCCAGCTTGATGGCAAACGTCTTCTCATCGTAGACGATAACGAAACCAATCGGGTCATTTTGATTAAACAAGCCAGTCTATGGGGCATGATTCCCCAAGCCGTCGCCTCCGGGCCGGAGGCATTAGCCCTGCTGCGCGAAAACATTTCCTTTGATGTGGCCGTGCTGGACATGCACATGCCCGATATGGATGGTCTGACGCTGGCTGCTGAAATACGGAAATTACGCAGTCAAAAAGAGATGCCTTTAGTCATGTTAAGCTCCGTCGGCAACCGGGAAGGGCATGAAGCGGAGAAATTCTTCTCGGCCTTTCTGACAAAACCAGTCAAGCCGCAGCTTTTGTACAACTCGTTGTTAAGTGTATTTGGCAATACGGCCGTAACCGCCAAACGCGCCCCCAAGAAACTGGCAATTGACCCCCAAATGGGCAAAAATCATCCTTTACGTATTTTGCTCGCCGAAGACAACCTCATCAACCAAAAAGTTGCCATCCGTATTTTGGAGCGCATGGGCTACCGCGCCGACGTGGCCGCCAGCGGCCTGGAAGCGTTGGAAGCGTTACAACGGCAGCCCTACGATGTTGTCCTGATGGATGTGCAAATGCCCGAAATGGACGGTGTCGAAGCCACCGAGCAAATCCGCGACATCTGGCCCCAGGAACAGCAGCCGCGCATCATCGCCATGACCGCTCACGCCCTCTCCGGCGACCGCGAAAAATACCTCAAAGCCGGCATGGACGATTACATCAGCAAACCGGTACGTATCCACGAACTGGCTCAAGCCCTGGCCGACAGCCAGCCTCTTGCCAGCTAACTTTGCCGTTCGTAGTAAGGCACGCAGTCTTCGGAGCGCCGTTAACCTTTGGAAGAACGCTGCTCCGCCGCCAAACTGCGCGGCTGCACAGCTTGCTACAAACAAAAGTCCCTCCTCAACCCTCAAAAAGGTGACATTTGTCACCCTTTTTACATTCCTTTGCAACTTTCCCCCTCCCCCGCAAATCTCTATACTCCAATCAGATAGAGGAGCCTTTTCCCACCTAGGTGAAAACGGGAAAGTAATTTGAATTAGGAAAACAATGGTTCTCCCGTTTTCCCTGAGTAAACCACAAAGAATTAGCGCGTTTTTTATCAAAATACTTTTTGTGGTTTACCTAACATTGAGATTGGAAACTAGAGACTGGAGATTGGCTAATCTCCACTCTCTAGTTTCCAATAACTATTTCCCAAAAGGAGAGTCGTATGCCAAATACAGAGACAATTACCCACGACGTCATCATTGTCGGCGCGGGGCTGGCCGGGTCTTGGGCGGCGATGACGGCCGCGAAACAAGGCGTGCGCGACATCGGCGTTTTGTCCAAGATTCACCCCTTACGATCGCACAGCGGGGCGGCCCAGGGCGGCATCGCCGCAGCGCTGAACAATGTGCGCCCGGTTCCCGATACGGGCAAACGCGGCCCGCTGGAAGCCATCCCGCCCGGCGACGAGCCGGTGGACAGTTGGGAACTGCATATGTTCGACACGATTAAGGGGTCGGATTGGCTGGGCGATCAGGATGCCATCGAGTTGATGGTGAAGGAAGCGCCGGAAGTTATTATTGAATATGAGCATATGGGCTGTGTGTTTAGTCGGCTGCCCGACGGCCGTATCGCCCAACGGCGCTTCGGCGGCCACAGCGCCCCCCGCGCCAACTTCTCCAAAGATTACACCGGCCATGTGCTGCTGCACACCATCCACGAACAAGCCCTCAAGCACGGCGTCAAATTTTACAGCGAATGGGCGCTGCTGGAATTAATTGTCGAAGACAATGTGTGCCGCGGCGTGGTGGCGATGGAGATTTTGACGGGCAAGGTACACACCATGCGGGCCAAGGCGGTAATGTTCGGGACGGGCGGATACGGCCGTGCCTTCAAAGTCACCTCCAATGCCTACGCCAACACCGGGGATGGGGTCGCCATCGCCTACGACGCCGGCGTGCCCCTCATGGACATGGAATTCGTGCAGTTTCATCC
>JANTGY010000227.1 GCA_024762695.1 Anaerolineae bacterium | reverse complement strand
CCCTTCATCGCCAAACGGCCGATATTGATAGGATGGAAACCGTCCACATCCTTCTCCAGGTCAATGCTGTTCAAAATCGCTTCTTCGTCCAAATGACCCGGCAGCGGAAGCTGTACCAAAATCCCGTTCACGGCCGGGTCGGCATTCAACTCAGAGACCAATTTTTCAACTTCTTCTTGCGTGGCATCAGCCGGCAGGGTATGGCCGATAGAGCGAATACCCAACTTTTTGCAGGTACGCTGTTTCATGCCCACGTAGGTGTTGGAAGCGGGGTCATCGCCCACCAACACGGTCGCCAAACCGGGTACGTAATCATGTTCTTCCTTCATTTTGGCTACAGCCAAACGAACTTCTTCTTGAACTTTCAGGCCAATGGCCTTGCCATCGATCAATTGTGCAGTCATAGTTACACGATCCTTTTGGGGTTATGGGAATATGGGCGAACGGCCGTTTACACAAACAACCCAGCCGCCCCCAAATTCTAAAAAACAAAATAAAAAGCCCCCAAATTTCGCAAAATTGCAAAATGGAGGCCACAAACGTCAAACCATAAAAGAGAAAACCAGCGCCGCATACCAGATAAGCTATTCAGGCAAAATCTTTGTCGCCATAAACTTATCCAGCCAAATGCCCAAAGCAATCGCTAACGATAAAGCTGTGAACGTAAAATAAGCGCCGCCATATTCATCGGGCGTCGTTCCGATTGCCAAAACAATCCCATACGTCGCCGCTACGCCAAAAACAATAGAAATCACAGCCAACATAACTCTTTTCGCCAGCATAAAACAGTCTCCAAAACTATCTTTCAATCAATTTATCAAAATTCCCAACAATATTTCCATAGGCTCCCATCAAAAATCTTATCAAATAGCAGGCGTGTTTTCCAACGCCTCACGCACATGTTCCGTCAAGTCTTCCGGCGAGATAGGCTTAGTCAAATACTTTGTCGCCCCAACCTGTAGGCCCTTGTTAATACTATCCAGGTCCGTTTTCGCGCTCAGCATAATAATGGGTAAATCGGCCGTTTCGTCATGATCACGAATCGACTCGCAAACCGCAAACCCATCCATCCCTGGCATCATCACATCCAACAACACAACATCAGGACGAACTTTCTTAACTTTATCCAAAGCGTCAAACCCATTAGCCGCTTCAGACACATTAAAACCCGCACGCACCAGCATCAGACGCAATAACGTGCGCGCCATCGGCTCATCGTCCACAATCAACACCGATTGAGTCAAGCTTTCTCTTGGATCTGGCGTGTAGTATCTACCCACTTCGATTTGTACCGTCTGCTACGACAATTAAATTTACAATAGAAAGAGCCATTAATCCCATCAATCGCTCAAAACAAAATCTTAATCGAGGGTTCACTCTTTCTCCTGTTGTTCGTCCACTTCCTAACATATTTTAATCAATTCTTATTTTGAGGCAATCCACATTTCCTCAATCCGGTAAATCCGCACCCAAAGGCAGCGAAACTTCCAGTCCTTCCCGCGCCAGAATGGTTCGCGGAAAAATTTCGCGCGTTTTCTCCAAAATTGCCTCAACTTGTTCATCCGTAAGGTCAGGACTGTAATGGAATAATCCCAAATTGCGCACTCCCGCTTCAATGGCAACTTGCGCCGCTTCCAACCAGATGCTATGTCCCCAATCTGGATACCTATTTCTTTCCTCCATCGTGCCAAAATGGGAATCGTGGATCAACAAATCAGCCCCTTGAGCCAACTTAAGCACATTTTCATCCAGACCATCATCATGCCCAACATCACTGCAATAAGCAAAAACAGCGCCTTCGTTCTCTATGCGAAAACCCAAGCTGCCGCCTGGATGATTCAATTCAGCCACCTGCACCTTAGTTTGATCGCCCAAAATCAATGTTTCGCCATCCTGCACCTCTTTGACAAGAAGATCGGCTGGCAATGATTTATACGCATAAGGCAGGTATGGCTCTATAAATTGTCCGGCCAAGATTTCCTCTAACCGTCGGTCAACCCGCTTTTGTCCAACCAAAACAATACGGTTCGTGCGGCCAAAAACGGGCAAGAAAAAAGGGAATCCCTGAATATGATCCCAATGCGTATGGCTGATAAGAATTGTGCTAACAATGCGAGACGAAGACTCGTTTTGAAGTTTCTTCCCCAAAAGGCGAATACCCGATCCAGCATCAATGATAATGCGTTGTTGGTCAGATGTAATAACCTCGACGCAAGAAGTATTGCCGCCCACTCTTGTCGTCTCTGGCCCTGGCGTTGGTATTGTGCCGCGAACGCCCCAAAATCGAATCTGCACCTTTGCTCCTGCTGCGGTAAATCAAAAGGAGGGCTTCGATGAATAGAACGAAATTCCCTTGTGACTTACTCAAGGAAAACGGAAGAAAAAACATTTGTCTCATTTCAGAAACTAACCCGTTTTCATCTAAATAATGAATGATTTATGTTTAGATGGGGTCAGTATACCAAACTGTCAGGTAAATTGATAGGCATTATCCGTAAACGAAACGTAGAAACCATCATGATAGCATGTCGGCATGATAGCATGTCGGGATGTGGCATAAAAAAAGCCCGCTTTTCATAGGGAAGCGGGCTTGTATTGATTTTCAGCTTAGGGTAAGGATTAACCAGAGGCTTCTTGACTCTTAGTTTGAATCACACGTTCTACGCTATCTAATAACTCTTGCGGCCCAAATGGTTTGGTGATGTAGTCGTCAACGCGGGCAATGTGCAGCCCAAGAACGCGATCAATGCTCTGAGCCTTGGCGGTGACCACAATAACGGGGATATCCCGCATCTCTTCGGACGCTTTCATTTTTTGGTAGACTTCCCAACCGTCCATTTCCGGCATCATTAAGTCGAGCAAAACTAAATCGGGCTTAATCTCGCTGATTCTATCAAGCCCTTCTTGCCCGCCAACTGCGCCGGTCACTGAAAACTTATTTCGATCTAAAATAAGTTTGACCAGCTCAATCATCTCTAATTCATCTTCAATACAAACGACTTTTCTCAGGTCATCGGCCATTCTTTATACCCTTTAAGCTAACCAAAGCAATTTTCTGGTTCGGTACAGTAAGGTTATCACAAGCAAAATGGGTTGTCTACATTTACCATTGTACTACTCCCGACTCTATTCGTAAATCAGCTTTACAACCTGTATAATCGAAGCTGTGACATTGAAGAAATGACTGAAATTATTGGTCAAAAATCGGAGAAGAGTATATGGAAGATTTCAAACCTCGGATTCTGGTGGCTAAACCGGGACTAGACGGCCATGATCGCGGCGTGAAAGTTGTGGCGCGCGCGCTGCGGGACGCGGGTATGGAAGTAATTTATACCGGCCTGCGACAAACGCCAGAGATGATTGTTGAAGCCGCTCTGCAAGAAGATGTGGATGCCATTGGTCTCAGTATTCTGTCTGGGGCGCATATGCCGCTGGTTACGCGTATTATGGCGCTGATTGTGGAAAATGAGATGGAAGATGTGCCTGTATTTCTGGGTGGCATTATCCCGGATGACGACGTTACGGCTCTGAATGAAATGGGCGTGTCTGGCGTTTTTGGCCCTGGAGCGAATATGAATTCGATCGTGGATTTTGTCTGGGAAAAGGTGCGCGCACGCGCCTAAAGAACCATGCAAGACCTCATCGAACAAGCGCGTAACGGCCGTCCCCGAGCCATCGCCCGTTTAATCACTAAAGTGGAAAACAGCCGATCTGGCGCCGCCAAAATTGTTCCCGCTTTGTATAAATTCACCGGCCAGGCTCACATTGTTGGCATTACCGGCGCGCCGGGATCGGGCAAAAGCTCACTAGTCAACGAACTGGCTAAAGCGCTGCGGCGGCGCGACCATAAAGTCGCCATCGTCGCCGTAGACCCCAGCAGCCCATTTACCGGTGGCGCGTTGTTAGGCGACCGCGTGCGGATGCGCGATTTATCAGGCGATAAGGGTATCTTTATCCGTAGTCTGGCTTCGCGGGGCAGTTTGGGCGGCTTATCGCAGGCCACAGCCGCCGTCATCAAGGTATTAGACGCAGCTAAATTCGACACGATTTTAGTGGAAACGGTGGGCGCGGGCCAAGCAGAAGTAGACATCGCCGGAGCCGCCCACACAACATTAGTGATCGAAGCGCCGGGTATGGGCGACGATGTGCAATCTATTAAAGCCGGTATTTTGGAGATCGCCGATATTTTGGTGGTGAACAAAGCTGACCGTCCCGGCGCGGCACGCACGGTGCGCTCTTTGCAAACAATGCTGCAATTGGGGCAGACGATGATGGTGAATCATCACGGCCGTTCCATGCAAACCGCGTCGATTGCTCCCAACGGTTCAAACGATGCCGATAACTGGGAAATTCCAGTGCAAGAAACGGTTGCCATTGAAGGCGCTGGCATTGAGGATTTGCTAGACGTGATTTTGGTTCACAAAGATCATTTACGCGCGACAAATGGCTGGCTAACACAAGAAAAGCTGCGCAGCCGCCGCGAGATTGAAGCGCTCTTACAAGCTCGATTTATGGAACGGTTCCAAACGGCCGTTTCCCAAGACGACCGCGACCAATTAATAACATCTGTCGCTAACCGTACAACCGACCCGTATACGGCCGTTGCCGAGATATTCAATCAGATTAAAACGTAAAACGTAAATGACGTTTTACGCTTCACACCTTACATCATTCTAACAAAACCCCGCTAAACTGAGGTATCTAAACTATGATGGCTTACGGAGACATTAAACTTTTTGCCGGAACAGGATGCCCCAAACTGGCGCAGCGCATTGCCGACTACATCCAAGTTCCCCTGAGCGATTGGGATATTATGCAATTCCCCAACGAAAATCTATTCGTGCGGCTGCAAGGCAGCGTGCGCGGCCAGGATGTGTACATCATTCAGAGCCACGACCGCCCGGTCCATCGCAGCATCATGGAAATGCTCATCGCCGTTGATTGCCTCAAGCGCGACTCAGCTGGGCGCATCACCGTCGTCGTGCCCTACATGGCTTACTCCCAAAGCGACAAAAAAGATCAGCCGCGCATTCCCATCACCTCCCGATTACTGGCTAACATGATCGAAGTCGCCGGCGCTGACCGCTGGATAACCATCGACCTCCATTCCGGTCAAATCCAGGGTTTTTACAACATTCCCGGCGATTCTCTAACCGCATTTCACATTTTAGTGGATTATTTTAAGCAAAAAAAGCTAGATGCAGTTATCGTAACGCCTGACCTGGGCTTTGCTAAACGAGGCCGTAACTTTGCCGCTGATTTAGGCTTACCGCTAGCTTTCGTCGAAAAGCGCCGTATTGGCAACGAAACCGGACGCAAAGCCCTTACGCTCATCGGTTCGGTTGCAGGAAAAGATGTCATCATCGTGGATGATTTGGTAGACACAGCCGGTTCCATTGAGCAAGCCGTCAAAGTTGTCAAAGAGAATGGCGCCAACGATGTCTACATTACCTTCACCCACCCCGTCCTCTCCGATCCGGCCACGGACCGATTAAGCCGACTGCCCATTAAGGAAATTGTAACCACCGACACCCTTCCCATCCCCGAATATAAACGATTGCCCAATATGACCGTTTTGACGGTCGCCGAACTGCTGGGTGAAGTAATCCTGCGCTCGCATGAAGGGCGCAGCGTAGGGGAATTATTTAATGAATAGCTGCGAAGTTATGTCGTGGCGGAGTTGTGGTGTGGAAATGTATCACCCCGCAACCTCGCAATTACCTAACTCCGCCCTCTAAGTCTTTATGTTTAAGAAAATATTTTCCAAAGTTATAACCGATCCGAACAAAAAAATTATTAATAGTTTGCAGCCCATTGTAGAGGCTGTGGAAGCGCTGGAACCTCGGTTAAAGAGTTTGTCGGATGAGGAGTTGAAGGGGGAAACGGCCGTACTCAAAACACGGCTCGAAAACGGCGAAACCCTTGACGACATCCTGCCCGACGCCTACGCTCTCGTCCGCGAAGCATCCCGCCGCACCACCGGCATGCGCCATTACGACGTTCAAATCATGGGCGGCGTCCTCCTCCATCGCGGCGAAATCATCGAAATGCGCACCGGCGAAGGCAAAACCCTCGTCGTCACCCTGCCGCTGTTCCTCAACGCCCTAACAGGCAAAGGCGTACAACTCGTCACCGTCAACGAATACCTGGCCCGGCGCGACGGCGGCTGGATGGGCGCCATCTATAATTTACTCGGTCTCAGCGCCGGCTGCATCGGCCCCCAGCAGTTCTCCGCCCTCTACGATCCCGATTATGTCAACCCTGGCGCAGAATTAGAAGACGAACGACTCGTCCATTGGCGCCCCTGCACCCGCCAACAGGCCTACCAAGCCGACATCACCTACGGCATCAGCAGCGAATTTGGCTTTGACTACCTGCGCGACAACATGGCTACCGATCCAGCCAAACTGGTGCAGCGCGAACACAACTACGCCGTCATTGACGAGGTAGATAATGTATTGATTGACGAGGCGCGAACGCCCCTCATCATCTCCGGCCCGGCCCCCCGCTCCGGCAAAGAGTACGCTCGCTTCTCCGGCTACGTGCGCCACCTCAAGCGTAACACCGCCGAAGAAGATGAGGAACCCAACGGACATTACGATCTCGACGAAAAAAGCCGCAGCATCAGCCTCACCGAAATGGGGATTGCCGAAATTGAAAAACGCATCCCCGAAATTGACGTAGACGCCGGCGACAACTTGTACGATCCCCGCTTCTACCACCTGACCTACTATTTAGATAACGCCCTCAAAG
>JANTGY010000226.1 GCA_024762695.1 Anaerolineae bacterium | reverse complement strand
ATTTCGAGAGAGCGGTGGGCAGCGATGCCGATGATGTCGCCGATTTCAACGCCGCTTTCGATGAGATGGTGGGCAAGTTGGTTGGCACGGCCGTTTAGCTGGGCATAGGTCAGCGTGTGATCGTCGAGGGTGACGGCCGTTGCCTCTGGACGCAGTTCGGCGTGCTGTTCGATGAGGGCGTGTATGGTGGCGTTGTCGGGGTAGGGCGTGGCGGTGGCGTTCCAGTCGTCCAGCGTCTGCGCTTCGGCAGGGGTGAGCAGGGGAAGTTCGGTGATCGGCCGTCGGGGATCGTTTACTGCCGCTTCAAGCAGCGTTTGGAAATGGCCGGCCATGCGTTCCATACGCGCCCGATCAAAGAGATCGGCATTGTATTGGATATGCCCGCACATTGAGCCGTCGCCGTTTTCGCCCATTTCCAACAGCAAATCGAACTGGCTGACGTTGTTATCGGCAGAGACCGGTTCCCAGGTTAAGCCGGGCAAATCAATCGGCTGCATGGGCGCGTTTTGCAAGGAAAAGGCAGCCTGGAACAGCGGCGTGTGGCTCATGTTGCGTTCCGGCTGCAAAGCCTCTACCAACATCTCAAAGGGCACGTCTTGATGGGCATAGGCGCCCAGCGTCACTTCCCGCACGCGGGCCAGCAGCTTTTTGAACGTGGGCTGGCCGGACAAATCGGTGCGTATGACTAAAGTGTTGACAAAAAAGCCAATTAGTCCTTCGATTTCGGGATGGCTGCGATTGGCAACGGCCGTTCCCACGCTAATATCTTCTTGTCGGGCATAACGGCTGAGCAAAATGTTGTATGCCGCCAGTAAGGTCATGAAAAGCGTTGCCCCTTCAGCGCGGCTTAACGCTTTCAGCTTTTGCGTAAGCGCCGGGGTGAGCGAAAAGTTGGTTGAGGCGCCGTTGGACGTTTGTACGGCCGGTCGTGGGCGGTCGGTGGGCAAATCAATGAGCAGCGGCTGATTGTGCAACTGCTGTTTCCAGTAAGCGAGCTGACGGGTTAGTCGCTCGCCTTCCAGCCACTTCTTCTGCCAATGAGCGTAATCGGCATATTGAATGGTCGGCTCTGGCAGCGGCGACGGCTGGCTGCGGCTGAATGCCTGATACAGCGCGGTTAATTCTTGCAGGAAGACGCCAATTGACCAGCCATCGGAAATGATGTGGTGCATGGCAATGACGGCGATATGCTCTTGGGCTGCCAGCCGGATGAGCCGCAGTCGCAGCAAGGGGCCGGCAGTCAGGTTAAACGGCCGTGTCGCTTCAACGTCAATAATTGCCCTGACTTCGTTTTCATGTTCCCATGTGGGGCGCGCGGTCAAATCATCGGCAATGATGGGCAGGGTTAGGCTGGGCAAAATGCGTTGGCGGGGACGGCCGTTTTCGCTCACAAACAAGGTGCGCAGCGATTCGTGACGACGGAGCATCTCATTGATGCTCCGCTGCAAGGCGTCCTGGTTGAGAGCGCCGCTGAGACGAACGGCAGAGGTGAGGTTGTAAAACAGGTTGCCCGGTTCAAATTGCTCCAGGAACCAGAGCCGCTGTTGGGCGTGGGAAAGGGGGAGGTCGCCATCACGGGGGACGGCCGTTAACGGCCTATCTGGCGCTGCATCTTCTGTCTGCATCGACTGTACAACGGCGGCCAGTTCGGCAACAGTAGGATATTCAAACAGCGCCCGCAGCGGCGCATCAACCTGGAAGGCGCGGCGCAACCGGGAAATAACTTGCGTTGCCAGGAGAGAATGCCCCCCCAGTTGATGGAAATTATCGTGAATGCCAATGCGTTCTACCCCCAACACTTCCGACCAGATGCCGGCGATGATTTCTTCGGCCGCGCTGCGGGGCGGTGTGTAGTCGGCAAGCTGCCGATCAGCAAGGTCGGGTAAGGGGAGCGCTTTACGGTTTAGCTTGGTATTGGGCAGCCGGGGCAGCTCATCCATCATGACAAAGACAGACGGAACCATACAGTCTAACAACTGGTTTTGTAGATAGTCGCGTAAGGCGTTCTCGGTGAGCGCTGTACCCAGAACAGGTTCGACATAGGCGATGATTTTTTTACTTCCGGATGGCGCTTCGTGGGCGAGAACGGCCGTTTCCCGTACAGCCTCATGCTTTTGCAACACCGCCTCAATCTCGCCCAACTCAATGCGAAATCCTCGAATCTTTACTTGATTGTCGGCCCGACCCAGAAAATCAACTGTGCCATCCGGCAGCCAGCGGCAGAGATCGCCGGTACGGTAAACAGTGGGCGGTAAATGGTTATCGGAA
Source organism: Anaerolineae bacterium (assembly GCA_024762695.1). Classification (GTDB taxonomy): domain Bacteria; phylum Chloroflexota; class Anaerolineae; order Promineifilales; family Promineifilaceae; genus JACKCC01. Next base: position 4,490 of record JANTGY010000226.1, on the reverse strand, counting down.
ATCGGTAATCCGTTTACCGATAGCGGAATAAACCGTTCCGCCGTCAGTTCCGGCTGGTTCAGGTAGCCGCGGGCTACGCCAGCGCCGCCAATGTGTAGTTCGCCAGGAATGCCAACGGGGGTGGGGCGGCTCTGTTTGTCGAGAATGTATATCTGGGTATTGGGTAATGGACGGCCGATGGGAACGGAAACGGCCGTTTGGGGCAGCGGCTTGCCATCGGTGTAGGCATTGGCAATGGAAACAACAGAAGTTTCGGTGGGGCCATACGCATTGATGAATGTACGTCCCGGCTGCCAGCGGTGAACCAGCGTTGGCTTACACGCTTCGCCGCCAGTCAAAACAAGGCTTAAATGAGGCAAGTCCTGTTGTGGCAGCAGGTTGAGCATGGTTGGCGTCATGCAAATATGGCTGATGGCGTGCATTTGCAGGTAGGCGTGTAAAGCTTCGGGCGACATGAGCGTATCGCGCGGCGGAACATAAAGGGCCGCGCCCGCCGACCAGGCGGGAAAAATATCGCCGACAGAGCCGTCGAAACTAAAGGAGAAGAAGCGCAGCAGCCGGCTGTTGGAGGTGAGCGCTAACTCTTGAACATAAGCGCGGGAAACGTTTCGCAGTCCGCGATGACGCAGCAGCGTTCCTTTGGGTTTGCCGGTTGAACCGGATGTGTAGATGACGTAGGCAAGGTTATCAGACGAAATAGAAATGTTGGGGTTGGCGGTAGCGTGTTGGGCAATGGCAGGCCAAGCCACGTCAAGAATAATGGATGATGAATGATCAATGGCGAATGGTGAATGATCCGCTGTTGATTGTTGATCGAATAACGCTGATTCAGTCAAGAGCGCTTTTGGTTGGGCGTCTTCGAGTATGTAGTTGACACGCGCGGCTGGGTAGGTGGGAGCAATGGGAAGGTAGGCGGCGCCGGTCTTGAGAACGCCGAGGGCAGCCGTCAGCCGTTCGCAGGAGCGCGTCATGTAAATGCCCACAATATCTCCCGTTTTGACGCCCTGTTTGAGCAGGTAATGGGCGATCTGGTTGGCTTTTTGATTGAGTTGGGTATAGGTGAGGCGGCTGCCTTCGTAATAAACGGCCGTATTCTCTGGATATTGTTCGGCAATGGCTTCGATTTGTTGGGGGACGAGCGGGTCGTTGTCGAGGGAAACGGCCGTGTCATTCCAATCGAAGAAAATTTGCTGCCGCTCAGTCGCGGTGAGCAAAGGCAGCGAGCCAACCGGCTGCATGGGGTCGGCGGCAATACCTTTTAACAGGGTACGCATATGGCCTAACATGCGTCGGATGGTCGCCTCGTCAAATTGACGGCCGTCATAAGCGATACGAAGAGGCAGCGCCGCCGCCGGGCTGGAAACAACAGTCAACGGATAATTTGTCTCCTCGCTGCCCCCCACATCGCTAACGACAAAGTCGCCTTGATTAAGCTGTAATGTTTCATCAATTGGATAGTTTTCGAAAACGACAATGCTTTCAAACAACGGCAAATCAGTCGGCACATCGCTCCAGGTTTGGATTTGGGACAGGGATGAATATTCGTACTGCCGCATCGTCACAAGCTGGTCTTGCAGTTGGCGCAGCCAGGTAAGAGCAGGCGTTTCCGGGGCAATGGCGACGCGGACGGGCAATGTGTTGATGAAAAGCCCAACTAACTGCTCCACACCGGGCAAATCGGCGGGGCGCCCCGAAACGGTACTGCCAAAAACAATGTCGTCTTCACCGCTGTAGCGATGCAGTAAAAGCGCCCAAGCGCCTTGAATAATCGTGTTGAGTGTCAACCCGTTGGCTTGGGCGATGGCGTTCAGAAGGGCCGTTGTCTCTTCTGACAGACGTATCTCGATATCGCGGTAAGGGATTTCTGGCTCGGAGATGGTTTGGTTCACCATCAGCGGCGTCGGCGCCGTAAAGCCGGCCAATTTTTGCTGCCAGTAGTCGGAAGCGGCCGTTTCGTCCTGCTTTTTAAGCCAATCAATATAACGTTTGTAAGGCTGCGCCGGTTCAAGCCGGATGTCCTGACCCTGGCGGTAGGCGGTGTACAGGGCCATCAATTCGGCGAAAACGATAGGAACCGACCAGCCATCGAGTAGCAGATGGTGGTGATTCCAGACAAAGCGATGGGTTTCCTGGCTCATTTGTACCAATCCCAGGCGCATTAACGGCGCTTTGGTAAGGTCAATGCCTTTTTCTCGTTCGGCCAACAGGTAGGTTTCCCAGGCCGTTTCTTGTTCCTCCGGGGTTAGTTCCCGCCAATCGAGCCGCTCAATGTCCAAGTCTACTTTTTTGTGGACGACTTGCAGCATTTTATCGACCTGCTGCCAGACAAAGGCGGTACGCAAAATGGAATGGCGGTTGATGATTTGCCGCCACGCCCGGGTGAATACGGCCGTGTCCAAATTACCATGCAGCGTGCAGTAAAATTGCTCAAAATAGACGCCCGAATCCGGGTCATAGAGGCTGTGGAACAACATACCTTGCTGCATGGGAGAAAGGGGATAAATGGCTTCGATATTTCTTTTCTGACTCATCGGTTCCTCGAATAAGCTAGGCCTGACAGGCTGGTTATTACCGCTTGTGAGGCTGATTAGATTTAGTCGCCAACTTCCAACAAAAGCGCTTCCAGATCATCTTCACTCAAATCGGCGTCCGGGAAATCGGAAGGTGTGTGACCACCGGCTTCCGGGTTCTGGCAGTGAGCGATCAAGGTACGCAGCGCATCAATAAATCCATCAGCCAGATTTTGGATGGCGCCTGCTTTATGCATATGCGCGCCGTAAATCCATTCAAATTGCAGCCGCCCACCGGAGATGCCGCCGCTGATGTCCAGAAGATATGGGCGCTGGGCATCGGGATTGAGCGGCGAGCCAGTGTTTTCGCGGCTGAGGGAAAATTTGAGATCAGAAACGCTTTGGTCAAACTGTCCCAGGTAGTTAAAGCTTATTTCCGGCTCTGGCAGATTTTGTAAGGCGGTACGAATCTGGTCATCCTGACTGAGATAGCGCAGGATACCAAAACCAATGCCATGGTGAGGAATGGCGTTTAACTGCTCTTTCGTTTGTTTAATAGCGTCTCCCGGCGTCCTGGCCGCCTGTAAATCAAGGCAAACGGGGAACAAGGCGGTGAACCAGCCCACCGTGTGCGACAGGTCTACGCCCGGCAAAATATCTTCGCGTCCATGCCCTTCGAGCGCTATCCACAGGCTGCGACGGCCGGTGTGCCGACTGAAGGTTTCCACCAAAGCGGCTAAGAGAATGTGGTTGATTTCTGTGCCGTAAACGGAGGGTACGTCTCGCAGCAGCGCTTCGGTTTCTTCTCGATTAAGGTTGACGATGATATTACGGGCGTTTTTGACAAGATTGTCGTTTGTGTTTTGCGGATAATCGCGCGGGAGGGGGAACGGCCGTTCTCTTTCCGCCATTTTCTGCCAATAAACCAGTTCCTCCTGCGCCGCCTCAGATTGGGCATATGCCGTCAATTCCCTGGCCCATTGTTGGAAGGATGTGGTTTTATCTGGCAGCAGCGCCGGCTGATTTTGGCGCAACTGCTGATAAACAAGCTGTAAATCTTCCAGCAAAATGCGCCAGGAAACGCCGTCAATGACCAAATGATGAATCACAATCAGCAAATAATCAGGCCTCTCTGGCCCCAGCCGGAAGTAAAGCAGACGAATCAGGGGGCCGTGTTCCAAATTGAGGCTGGCTTGTAATGCGTTGGCGGCGGTTGCAAGCATTTCCCGCTGCGCGCGTTCTGGCAAGTTGGTCAGATTGCGGTGTTGCACAACGGCCGTCGTTTCCTCTGCGTCGTTCATTTGCTGCCAACCGGAATCAGTTGGTTGGTAACGCATACGGAGGGCGTCGTGGTGTCTTAGAAGGTGGGAAACGGCCGTTTCCAGCAACGCCATGTCCAGTTCTTCCCCCACTTCCAGCATCACTGATTGGTTCCAATGATGCGGGTCTGGGAATGTCTGCTCAAAGAACCAACGCTGGATCGGCGTTAGCGGAACTTCTCCGGTAACAATGCCTTGCTCGGCCTGGATGATGGGAATGGTTTCGGCAGCGGCCGCTAATCCGGCGATGGTTGGGTTTTGGAACAACTGCTTGGGCGTCAACTGCAATCCAACCTGCCGAGCACGGGCAACGACCTGGATACTCAAAATCGAATCGCCGCCCAATTCAAAGAAATTATCGTGAATGCCAATCGGCGCGACGCCCAATAATGCTTGCCAAATCTCGACCATTTTATGTTCCTTACCTGTTTGCGGCGGCGCAAATTCAGACGCCAGCTTGGGGCGCTGAGGGTCAGGGGAAGGCAGCGCTTCGCGGTCAATTTTCCCGTTGGGCATGAGAGGCAGGCGATCGAGGGTAACAAAGGCGGCCGGGATCATGTAGGCCGGTAAATGTGTTTGCAAAAATTGTCTCAAGTCGGTGATGGTAGGCGACGCTTCAACTGGAACGATGTAGGCAACGACGCGTTGGCGGCCAGGGGGG
>JANTGY010000225.1 GCA_024762695.1 Anaerolineae bacterium | reverse complement strand
ATTTCGTTGGCGAGATACATGGTCATGGTGACGTTAGCGTGGTAGCTCATTTTACCGCTGACGATGATGGCGTTTTCTTCGCGGGGAACGGCCGTGTCCGGCGCAAAATAATCCACATCCACCCCATTCGGCAGAACCGAAATCCGTTTGGCTGCGCCATTGCCGTTCAACGCCGCTAACGCTTGACCATCCACAGAAGACGTTACCAACACCCGTTTAAACCGATCCAACAACCAGCCTTCGTATCGTTCGGTCCGTTTCAGCTCAAAGCGGCTGCGCCATTTTCCAGCCAGGCTGTCGCTGCGCGCCGCCGCCTGACGGAACAAATGGCTAATACAATCGACGCTGTCCCACACGACCGGCCAGCGCCCCAGCTCTTGTAAATGCAGTCCATAGCGGGAACCGCGCAAATGCTCCACATGCACTACATCAAAATGAACGTCGCCATTGAGAAAGGCCATCAACTCTGGCTGCCAGGAATAAACGCTTTGCAAGGGCTGATCGCCGGGCAGGGCCAACACGCAGTTCCACATAGATCGCCACAACGGCATGGGCAGCGCCCATACCCGATGTACGAGGTTTTCTAATTGTGCCAGGTCTTCTTGTTCCCGCTCGTTCGTCCAGAGCGTCAACACCGTAACCCGGTTGCCGCGTTCTGTGAGATAGCGTATGAAGTTATACGGCCGTGTCCGCACTAAATTAGGGGCATAGGGAACGACGAATAAAACATCCATGAGTACTTTCCAACAGCAATACCTTTACAGAAATTAGGAAATTAAACAATAGCCCATTGGTGTACCGAAACTATACAAATCAAAAAAATTTAGGCGTAGGATTGGCCCCAATTCAAGTGTGATTTAGCTTATTGTCTACAAGAAATCGTAAGGTTATGGTAATGAAATAATCTTTCTAACCGCCTTAAGCCATCAGCGTGCCAGCATGTCAGCTTTATCAAGGAACAAACGGCCAGAAGAGGGGAACGGCCGTTACCACCACCACCGCCAAAACCAACACCAACGGCAGCCCCACCTTGATGTAATCGGCAAAACGGTAGCCGCCCGGCCCCATCACCAGCACATTGGCCGGATGGCCTACCGGACTGAGAAAACTGGCCGATGCCCCAAAAGCGATGCCCATCATCAACGGATACGGCGAAACACCCAGATTGGCCGCCGCGTTGAGGGCGATGGGCGCCATCAGCACCGCCACGACTGGATTGGGCATAAACAAGGTCGCCAGCATGGAGAGGATGAACAAGCCCGCCAACACCACAGTCGGCCCCAAGCTGCCAATCGCATTCATCATCCCGGCGGCCAGAAAAGCGGCCGTGCCCGTCTGATCCATGGCAATGCCCAGCGGCAGCATCCCGGCGATGAGAAAAACGGCTTTCCATTCAATAAACCGATACGCTTCTTCCATATCCAGGCAGCCAGTGACGACCATGAGCGTGGCCCCGATAACGGCCGTTACCGAAATCGGCAGCCAGCCCAACAATACAACCAGGATCACCCCCAGCATAATCGCCCCAGCGACAGGAGCCTTCTCCAGGCGCAAATCCGGCTGCGCTTCCTCTTCCAGCACCAAAAAATCTGGCTCACTGCCTAATAAATGAATCTTTTTGCGCGGCCCGTACACCAGCAGCGCATCCCCCAACTTCAACTGCATCTCCGCCAGATTGGAGCGATAGGCCCGGCCGCCGCGCCAAACCGCCAACACATTGAGGCCATACCGATCGCGGAAGTTCAATTCTTGCAGCGTCTTGTTCGCCAACGTCGTGTACGGCGACAAAATCACATCTGTCAACGCCACTGGCCCGGCCGAAAGTTCATCGAATCCAATCTCTGACTGGGGATGGATGATGAGTTCTTGTAAGCCGCGAATAATTTCCAAATCGCGGGGATCGCCCTCCACTACCAAAATATCGCCTGCTTCCAACCGGGTATCTGGCCCCGGAATGATTTCCGGTCGGCCATCGCGAGTCAAGTGGAGCGCAGTTAATCCAAAGGTTTTGCCCAAGCGGCTTTCGGTGAGCGTTTGACCCACTAACGGCGAATGTTCGGGTACGCTGACGGTTAATAAGCTGTCAACCAATTGGTACACGCCTACAGCCTTTTCATCGAGCACATGAAAATCAAGCAACTGCCGCAATGAGTCTAACTGCTCATCCGTGCCTTGAACGAGCAGCCAGTCGCCAGCCTGGAGGGCCACATCCTGCAAATTGTTACGCCGTACTTCATCATTCCGCCGCACAGCCAAGACATTAACGCCAATCTGACGACGAACGTCTAATTGCAGCAAAGTTCTGCCGGTAAAAGTAGAATCGGCCGTGACGCGGAATTCGGCCATGCCGATGGGGCCATCCAGCAAAGCGCCCAGGTTGATGGGGCGGTCTTCGATGTCTAAATTGGCCTTGCGATTGACTTGTTTCAGCCGGTCTAACCGACCCAACACCAACAAACAGTCGCCGGCTTGGAGGATGGTTTCGGGTTTGGGGGCGAGTTGTTTACGGCCGTTTCGCATCACCGCCAAGATATTCAACCCCAACGCCCGACCAATTCGGCTCTCCGCCAACGTTCGCCCCGCCAAATCACTGTCAGTGGGAATTTCAATCTCCGCCAACACTTCTTGCAGTTCGTACATCTCCTCCGGCTCGCCATTTTCCCGACTGGCTAACGCCTGCGCCGGATCACGTTCGGGCAGTAAATGGCGGCCAATCACTGTCATGAACAACGTTCCGGCCAGCAAAACGGCCGTCCCGGCCGGCGCATAATCAAAAAAGCCAAACGGTTCCAGCCCCGCATCGCGCAGCGCATCACTGATGAGGATGTTGGGCGGCGTGCCAATGAGAGTGAGCGATCCCCCCAGCAGCGCGCCAAAGGACAGGGGGATTAGCAGTTTGGAAGGCGGCCGTTTCGTTTGCCGGGAAATATCCAAAATGACGGGCAGCAGCAGCGCGGCCACGCCGATGTTGTTCATAAATGCCGACATTACCCCCGCCGTGATCATGATGACGACCAGCAGACGCACCTCGCTGTCTCCGGCCAGCCGCAAGACGTATTTGCCAATCTGGTTGGCGATACCCGTCTGCGCCAGCCCCCCACTGAGGATAAAAACAGCCCAAACGGTGACGACGGCCGCATTACTAAAACCAGACACCGCCTCTTCCGGCGTCACCAAATCAACAACGGCCAGGCTTCCCAAAACCAAAAGGGAAACCACATCAACGCGTAATTTTTCAGTCACAAACAGGATGATGGCGATAACAAGGATTGCCAATACAAGAAGGATTTCAGTGGTCATGGTTTGTTGGTCTCCAAGCAATCAAATCATGAAAATAGCGGGTTGCCCCAATCATAATCTATTTTGCCGACCATGTCTCTCCTTTTCCACAAACGCCTCAAACTCCCTTATAATGAGGCCAAATTCTTTCAAACGTCGGTCAAGTTTGCAAACTTGACCCACATTCCCGAAGGAGCGTAAGATGCCTAAATTAAATGATTATGATCAATTTAACGGTTTGCATTGGGAGACGGGAACCATCCACAACTTTTACGCCTACCGGGGAGTCAAAGCGCCGCACACCGGCGAACCTTATTCAGAAGCCTTGCTCATGGGCGTCAGCGGCGGGGCGGTGATGGGCTACTTCGTCTTTGCCTACGAAGGCTATGCTCCGATGGCGCGGATTCTCACCCGGAACACATTTGACCCATGGGATACGCTCCTGTCGCGGTTGGGCGTCGCCCAGCACGTCCAGCACACCGGCAGCGCTAAAAAAGGACTATCCAACTTATTAAACACGCTGGAAGAAGGCGTCCCGGCCATCGCTTGGGCCGATATGTTCAGCCTGCCTTACAATGCGCTCCCTTTGGATGAAGGGATGTGGGGGATGATGCCCCTTCTCGTGTACGGCCATGAAAATGACAAGGTTTGGATTGCCGACCGGGCGCGGGTTCCACTGACCGTGTCGCCAGAGGCGTTGGCTAAAGCCAGAGCGCGGGTGAAGAAGGATAAGTTCCGCATCATCACGTTGGATCCGCCCAATGAAGAAAAATTGGCAACGGCCGTTACCCAGGGTATCTGGTCGTGCATCAGTCTCTTCACCGAAAAACCGCCCAAAGGCAGCAAAAACAACTTCGGCTTGGCTGCTTACCAACATTGGGCCACTATGCTCGTCAATCCCAAAGCCAAACGCAGTTGGGCCAAAGAATTCCCGCCCGGGGACAAATTGTACGCCGGTCTCACCTCCGCATTTTCCGACATCGAAACCTTTGGCCACGAAGGCGGCGCCGATCGGGGCAAGTACGCCGATTTTCTGGATGAAGCCAGCCTGATTCTGAACAAGCCCGCCCTCAAATCGGTCGCCCAGCAGTTCCGAAACAGCAAGGAAGCATGGCACAAATTGGGAAAGGCTTTGCTGCCGGATGAAGCGCCGCTGCTGCAGGAAACCCGTCAATTGATGCTAAAAGGGTATCAGTTGTTTTTGGAGAAAGGGAATGATGGGTTGGCAGAGAGGATTGCGGTGAACGGCCGTCTCAATGCCATCAAAGCCCAAATAACCGAAAATTTTCCGCTAAACGAAGCCGGAACACAAACATTCCTGGAAAACATCCGCGACCATGTTCTCACTATCCACGACATTGAAAAAGAAGCCATCGCCGACCTAAAAGCGACAATGGCTTAATGTCTGCCTTAGATTCAAAGTCAGCGCCCCGCCTGCTGCCGCTTGACGCTTTACGCGGCGTCATCATCATTGTGATGGCGTTAGACCATGCCAACAGTTTCATCGCCGACGGTAAGCTGGAACTGGAATTGTGGGCTGATTTATTCCCCAGCTACATCGGTCATCCGCCGCTCACTTTCCTTACGCGGCTGGTAACGCACCTGGCGGCGCCGGGATTCTTCTTTTTGATGGGCGCGGGGATGGCGCTGTTTACGCTGTCGCGCCGCCGCCAGGGCTGGAGCGAAGGGGAAATCGCCCGCCATTTTTTGCTGCGCGGCGGACTGCTCATCCTGTTCCAATTTCTGCTGGAAAATCCGGCGTGGGGGCTGAAAGCGCCGACCGGCATCTACTTTGGCGTGTTGTATGGGCTGGGCGGCGCGATGATGCTTGGCGTATTGTTTTTGCGGCTGCCGCAAGGCTGGCTGCTGGCTCTGAGCGGGACGCTCATCGTCGTTACCCAAGCGCTGCTGCCAGAGGCGCGGGCCGGTTTTGTCGCTTATCCCGTCCCGCTGCGGCTGTGGCTTTTGCCGGGTTTCACGGAGTCGGCGCTGGTTTTGTATCCGGTCATGCCCTGGTTAGGCGTGATGGGAGTGGGAATGGGTTACGGCCGTTACCTGCATAAATGCCGAATGCGCAATGAGGAATGCGGAATAGAAGCCTACACCATTGCGCTCCGAGGCGGAATCGTCGCCCTCACCCTCTTCGTTGGCCTGCGTTGGCTGGGCGGCTACGGTAACATCCGCCCGCCCGCCGGGGATGGCTGGGTCGCTTTCCTCAATGTCGTCAAATACCCGCCCAGCATCGTCTTTTTGCTGTTGACGTTGGGGACAAATTGGCTCCTGCTGGCTGTCTTGGCGCGGCTGCCGGAAGGATGGCTACGGCCGTTCGCCGTTTTTGGCCGCGTTCCCTTCTTTTTCTACATCACCCATCTTTACCTCTACGGCCTGATGGGGCGAGTCGTTCACACCAGCATTCCCGGCATGTTTCCAGTTTGGCTGTTGGGATTAGCGATTTTATGGCCGCTTTGTTGGGGGTATGGGCGGTTCAAGAACGGCCGTGTCCCCCAAGCAATCTGGCGTTTCCTCTAATTTATAACCGATTTCAAATTGCCCCGTGACTTTTTCCACACTTTAGCGACTATGCTTATGAAATAACACAATAATCAAATAGCATATCCGCATATATTCATAAGTTATCCTTATTCATCCCTTTATTGTCATTAACTCTAAAAAGAGGAGGCACAAACCATGGATCTGGTAGGCATAGACCTGGGTAAATGGCTGTATCTCATCATTTACCTCTTTTTACCCGTAAGCACATTAATTTATCTCATCGTCGCTTTTGGTTTGAAATTACAAGAAGACCCGCTTGTCACCGCCCGGCGACACATCGAACAAGCCGATTACTGGGCCGACATCGCCGTCAAAGCAACCGAATCCCCAATCTCGACCAAGAGCTTGGCCTCACTGGAATATACCGTTCAGGACAATCTAAACCGGGCGCAAGAGCTTTTGCGCCAAAACCAGCAAAACAAACAGAGCGAAGTCGAAGCGCTGCTCAATGCCTACGCTGATGTGCAAGGCAAACTGCGGCAAGCGCGCGCCATTCCCGCAATGTAGGCAAAACGCCGTCTATTCCCAACTAGAAAATCATAAAACGATACCGAGTATCAAGCCCCAAGCCAGCGCAGTTGGACGATTAAAAATCGCCAACTGCGCTATTTTTTTGATACTTCTATCATCATAGAACAATGAAAACGAGACTCTCGTTCGCTCAACGCCTATGCTTTACATTGACTAGACAAACCACAAAAGTATTTTGATAAAAATACGCTAATTCGTTGTAGTTTACTCAGGGAAAGCAGAGAAATAATACCATGCCGCCCTGGGAAACAGCCATATTGCGTTCCGCCAAAATTCAGGCACACTTATACCAAGATGAGATCTCACTTTCAAGTACAAAATTTATCACTGGCGCGCAACGGCCGTTCCATCCTCCATGACGTCAGCCTGACCATTGCCCCCGGCGAGATAGTTTGTTTGCTCGGCCCCAGCGG
>JANTGY010000224.1 GCA_024762695.1 Anaerolineae bacterium | reverse complement strand
GATTAGCGCCAGTTGGTATGGGGCCATCGGCGCGGCATTGGCCGGCGGCATTGTTGGCGCTTATCTGGGGTCTTATTTCCACAAAATTCAATGGATTGTTTTAGTCGCTGGCGGCGTGGCCCTCATTGCTGCCGGCGCCAGCCTGGCCGGAGGCGCATTGGCCGGATTGGTGTTGGGTATTATCAGCGGCTCGTTTGCGCCCATGTTGTTTGTCGCTTTGATTGGGGCGTATGGCGGTCTATTTAGTCGCGGTTTAGGCGCGATGGTGATTGAAGCGCTGGAAGCGCCAAGCGAGATGTTGGCGCAGGGCGCTGTTCCGTTCCTGGTTCCGGCCATGATGGTGGGGATGATGGTGGGCACGGCCGCTTCCGGCGTGGGCAGCCTTATCGTCTTGCCAGCCAGTTTAGCCATTGTCGGCCTTGTCCTCGGCGTTTTTGGCGAATTGGAGGGCAAGCCCAATAATCAGGTGACGGTTAGAACAATTGTGGAGATGACGATGATGGGCGCTGAAGAGTGGCCGGTTCGCCAGGCTCTCCGTTACGTAACTGTAACGCATCGGCGCGAAGCTTTGTTTGGCGGCATTGCCGCTTTGTTGATGGGGGTGTTGGGGAGCGTCATTGGCATTTTGATAGGCCAACTCATCAATCAATTGGCCGCCGATTTGCTGCAAACCATCATTTAATGGAGATTGAGATGACGCGATATAAAATGGAAGAAGATGCATTGACGGCCGTTTTGAAACAACTACCCGGCTGGTCGATACGAGAAGGTAAATTACACAAAACCTTCAAATTTAGCTCATTCGCTCAGGCGATGGGGTGGATGATGAGCGCAGCCATTCATGCCGAGAAAATGGACCATCATCCTGAATGGTGCAACATTTACAACCGGGTGCGCGTCGATTTGGTTACCCATGATATGGGCAATGCCATTAGCAGTTGGGATGTGGAATTGGCAACAAAGATGGAGGCATTAGCGGTCGCGATGGTGAAATGAAGCCATGAGATTGAGACTTTTGAATTGGTAACAAAAAACGCTCCAGTTGGAGCGTTTTTTAGTAGCGGGGACAGGATTCGAACCTGCGACCTCCGGGTTATGAGCCCGACGAGCTGCCTCTGCTCTACCCCGCATCGACGGCAGGCATTATAACAAGATTGCTTCACTTGTCAAGAATTGCACAAACGCTCCTAATTCGTTAAACTTCGTTTCAATAATTATATAGGGAACCTATCGCAGGTGTCCTTGCCCCGGAAGGCAGGACATAAAGGCGAAGCCGGTGGTTCATTGTTTTGATGGAGAGTCCGGCGCTGCCCCGCAACTGTAAGTTGGTTGAGTAGTCAGGCAGTCAAATAGCCGAGCAGTCAAGAATGGAGACGGCCCGACTATCAGACAATAAGACTACTAGACTAATAAGCCAGGCCGACCGCCTGTGATGAGTTTCTGCCCTCGTGGATGAAGGGTTGGGAACTATGTTGGTGAATCCGTTTTTTTACCAGACATGGCTAAATAAAGTTTCTCAACCCGATGCGATTCGCATCGGGTTTTTAGTTGTGCCCATCTCCTCTCGTCTGCGCTGCGCAATTCAATTAACCCCTTTCAAATGTGAGGAGAACCGATGAAACGATTGACTGTTGTTACGATTGGCGCCGCTCTGTTTTTGTTGTTAGGCGTATTGGGGATGGGAACGGCCGTTGCCGCACCTAACGCACAACCATTTTTCCCCGATCCGCAAGAATCAGCAGCGCAGGCTGTCGCCTGGCTCATAGCTGCCCATCAAAACGAGGATGGCGGTTACAGCAGCTTTAGCGGCGGGGCCGGCTTAGCCCCGTCCGATGTTGGCGGCACGGTAGACGCGCTGCTGGCAATCGCCAGCGCTGGCGTCAGCCCTGACGATTCCCTGGCCTATTTGAACGAAAATATTGCCGATGTGGTCGCTTACGCTTCCGGCGACGGCGCCTCGGCCGGAAAGCTGGTGTGGGCGTTAGCCGCCGCCGGGCAAGACCCGCGTAACTTTGGCGGCGAGGATTTTGTGGCCGCGTTGAACGGTCATTTGCAGGCCGACGGTTCATATAACGCTCCGCATCCGTTTGGGCAATCGTTGGCGATGTATGCGCTGGCTTTTGTCGGCGAGCCTGTGCCCGCCGAGGCGATAGCCTGGCTGATCGATTTGCAATCGGCTGAAGAGGGGTTGGATGGCTCCTGGGACGATGGTTTTGGCACGCTGGGTAATGCTGATGCGACGGCGATGGCCGTGATGGCTTTGTCCGCCGCCGGCGTTCCGGCTGACGACGATAGTTTGAGCCGAGCGGTTGATTTCTTGACGGCCGTGCAGTTAGAGACGGGCGGCTGGGAGTACGGCCCTGGTTTCGGCCAAAATGGCAACAGCACGGCGATGGTCATTCAGGCGCTGAGCGCATTGGGACTTGATTTTTCGACCGCCGACAGCCCATTTTCGCGCGATGGCGTAACGCCGTTAGATGCGCTGCTGGCTTACCAGGGTGAATCGGGCGCGTTCCAGGCTGATTTTGGCGATGGGCCGTTTGATGACTTCTTCACCACGGTGCAGGCCGTGCAGGCCGTTGCGTTGGCGGCTGAAACCCCGGTTCCAACCTTAATTTCTGAACCCATTCAGGATGCGTCGGCTTTATCGGCTGTGAACTGGCTCATTGCCAACCATCAAAATGCAGACGGCGGCTACAGCAGCTTTAGCGGCGGGGCTGACCTGGCTCCATCCGACATTGGCGGTACGCTTGACGCTTTGCTGGCTATTAGCAAAGCGGGTGTCGCTCCTGACGATTCTCTGGCCTATTTGACCGAAAATATCGCCGACGTGGTGGCTTATGCGTCCGGCGACGGCGGTTCGGCGGGGAAATTGGTTTGGGCTTTGATTGAAGCGGGACAAGACCCGCGCAATTTTGGCGGCGAAGATTTTGTCGCGACGCTCAAAAATCAATTGCAAGAAGACGGTTCGTACAATGTTTTCCATCCTTTTGCCCAGTCACTGGCGATTTATGGTCTGGCTTTTGCGGGCGAACCGGTTCCTGAGGAGGCGATTGCCTGGCTGACCGCCATGCAGGCGACAGAAGAAGGTTTAGATGGTTCCTGGGATGATGGTTTCGGCACGCTGGGCAATGCTGATGCAACGGCGATGGCGATTCTGGCTTTGACAGCCGCTGGCGTTCCATCTGATGATAGTAGTTTGAGTCGGGCTGTTGATTTCTTGACGGCCGTTCAATTGGAAACCGGCGGTTGGGAATATGCCACGGGATTTGGTCAGAACGGCAACAGCACGGCGATGGTGGTCCAGGCGTTGGATGCCTTAGGCTTGGATATTGCTTCTGCCGACAGCGCTTATGCCCGCAATGGGGCGACGCCTTTGGATGCGCTTCTTTCATACCAGAGTGAAACGGGCGCATTCCAGACTGATTTTGGCGACGGGCCGTTTGACGATTTCTTCACGACGGTGCAGGCGGTTCCGGCGGTGGCGTTGGCTGGCGCGCCGGTCCCCGTTTTAATTGCCGAGCCGGTTGAAGAACCAACGGCCGAACCCGCCGAAGAACCGACGGCCGTTCCGGTCGAAGAGCCGACTGCTGAACCTGTTGAAGAGCCGACTGAAGTTCCGCCAACGGCCGTTCCTGAACCCACAGAAGCCCCGGTTGTAGAAGAACCGGCTGAAGCGACGCCGGAGCATTCTGCCGCACCGATTGAGACGGCCGAACCGCCTGGCAGCGCTGCGCCCATCATTTTGGTTGTGATCGCATTGACGCTGGCTGGCGGCGCTTATTGGTATTTGAAAAATAAATAAGAGGCAGACGATGCGGATGGCGCAGATAAGAACTGCGCCACCCGCACTTGTTGTTGTGCTATGAAAAAGATCGCGCTGCTTTTGGTTTTGATACTGAGTTTGGCTGCGGCCGTTTCCGCCCAAGAGTTGAACCGGGCGGCGTTGGTTGTCGTTTTGCCGGATGGCGAGACTTTGACCCGCTGCGTTGCGTTTGCCGAAGACGAGATTAGCGGCTTTGAGGCGATGAGTCGGTCGGGGTTGGCGCTCGAGACGACGGTGGGCAGCATGGGATCCACCATTTGCAGCGTCGAGACGGTTGGCTGTCCGGCAGATGATTGTTTTTGCCAATGCAAGGGCGGCGGCGATTGCATTTACTGGTCGTACTGGCATCAAAAGGAAGGCGAATGGGCTTATTCCAATGCCGGGGCTGGAAACTACCGGCTGGGAGATGGCGCGATAGAAGGTTGGGTTTGGGGGGCAGGCACGCCAAATAAGGCCATTTCGCCGCCGCCAATGACGTTTGACGAGATTTGCGCCGCTCCCAATGCGAACGGCGCTGTTAATGATGAAGGCGGAATGATGAATGATGAATCAGGCCAATCGTGGATTGGGTATGCCTTGTTTGGTTTAATTGCGGTTGGCTTGGGCGGCGTTTTGGCTAAGAGCCGACGAGACTAGGGATTGGTACTATGCGTCGAGCGGTAACGGCCGTAATCTACCTCATCACCGCGTTAATTGGCGTGGCCGCCTTTGCCTATCCCTTCATTTTGCCGGGATTGGCCGGGGCTAACGCCGACGCCCACGCCGCCGATGCGCCGGTGTTGACCGTCATTCTGTTGCTTGCGGGGCTGGCCGTCCTGCTGGTGGAAGTGCAGGGACAGGCGGTGAGCGCCAAGGTGGTGGCCGCTTTGGGCGTTTTGGCGGCGGTAACGGCCGTACTCCGCTTCATCGAGGTGTTCTTTCCCGTTCCCGGCGGCTTTTCGCCCATCTTTGCCCCCATCATTTTGGCCGGATACGTTTTTGGGCCGCGTTTTGGCTTTTTGCTGGGGACAATGGCCTTGCTCGCCTCCGCCCTCGTCACCGGCATGGTCGGCCCCTGGCTTCCCTACCAGATGTTCACCGCCGGATGGGTGGGATTGACGGCCGGTTGGCTGCCCCATCCCCGCAGTCAGCGGCTGCAAATTGTTTTGCTGGCCGCCTTTGGCGTTGTTTGGGGCTTGTTGTTTGGGGCCATTATGAATTTGTACTTTTGGCCGTTTGTTACCGATGGATCGGCTACCAGTTGGCAGCCGGGAGCCGGTTGGCGCGATGGCCTCAGCCGCTACGCCGCCTTTTACTTGCTCACTTCCCTGGTGTGGGACATCGGGCGGGCGGGTGGTAATGCCATCTTCATCGCCGCTTTGGGCGCGCCGACGGTGCGAGCCTTAACGCGATTCCGCGATAGATTCCAGTTTCAGCAGGCATGAGGAGCGCAAGATGAGGGCCGAGGGGTGGATGGTATGGGTTGTGGCGGCGGCAACGGCCGTGATGATTGCCCGTAATCCATTCTACACGGTAGTCGTGATGTTGGCGGCGCGGGTTGTCGGCCTGGTTTGCACCCGATCCGACGCGCCCTTTTCGCTGTCGCTGTGGCGCATTGGCGGGCTGATTTTGGCGCTTTCGACGCTGTTTAATATGGCGATGGTGCATGTGGGCGAGATTGTTTTATTCCGGCTGCCGTCCGATTGGCTGTGGATTGGCGGCCCGTACACGGTAGAAGCCGGGGTTTTTGGTTTAGGCAATGGATTAGTTTTGCTGACTTTGTTGGTTATTTTTACGACGTTGAATACGGCCGTTTCCACCGGCGAATTGGTGCGATTGACTCCGCGCGCCTTGCGCGATTTGGGCGTCGTCATCCTCATCGCCCTCACTTATTTGCCGGAGACGATGGGCCAACTGCGCCGCATCCGCGAGGCGCAGGCGATTCGCGGCCACCGCGTGCGCGGACTGCGCGATTGGCAGCCGATACTCATTCCGCTGTTGATTGGCGGCCTGGAACGGGCGATGGGCGTGGCCGAGGCGATGGTCGCTCGCGGTTACGGGGCGACGGCCGATTCGCGCCAGCCGCTTTCGGTTCAACTGCTGCTGTTGGTTGGCCTGTTGGCCGTCTTTGCCGGTTGGGCGTTGAGTTTTTGGGCGGGATGGCTGGGCTGGGTCTTGTTGGGGGCGGGCGTGGTTTTGATTACCGCACTGCTGTGGCGACTGGGACGGCGCGTTCCGCATACGCATTATCGGCCCCAAGCGTGGACCAAATGGGATACGGGGATGATGGTTACGGCCGTTTTCCCCCTCATCCTTATCCTCATCAACCGTGATAATTTGGCCTATTCGCCTTATCCCGCCTTGAATTGGCCTGGCTTTGATCCATTTATTGGCATGAGCTTGTTGTTTTTGCTCTTCCCCGCATTGGCAAGGAGGGAGCGCGTATGATTCAGATAGAAAACCTTACTTACAGTTATCCCGGCAGCCGTTTGGCGGCGCTGCGCGCTGTGTCGTGGCAGGTGGAGGCAGGCGATTTTGTTTTGGTAGCCGGGCCGTCGGGATCGGGTAAATCTACTCTACTGCGCTGTCTGAACGGGCTTGTGCCTCATTTTAGCGGCGGGGCGATTTCGGGCCGGGTCAGCGTGAATGGGCTGGACGCGGTGGTCGTTGGGCCGCATACGATGAGCCGGCATGTCGGCTTTGTCTTGCAAAATCCAGAGGCGCAGGCCGTATTGGATCGGGTGGAGCCTGAAATTGCCTTTGGCCTGGAAAATGCGGCCCTGCCGCCCCAGGAAATGCGGGTGCGGGTTGAGGAAGCGTTGGGTTTACTGGATTTAACGCCGCTGCGGGAACGGCCGTTAACCACACTTTCCGGCGGCGAACGACAGCGCGTCGCCATTGCGGCAGCGCTGGCGCTGCGTCCGCAAATCTTGGTCTTGGACGAGCCAACCAGCCAGTTAGATCCCCAATCGGCGGAAGATGTGTTACGCGCCCTGGTGCGGCTGAATGAGGATTTGGGTTTGACGATTATTTTGGCCGAGCA
>JANTGY010000223.1 GCA_024762695.1 Anaerolineae bacterium | reverse complement strand
TTTGGAAGTTGAGTACGACGGAGATGAGCATGACGCCGTTGAGGTACATGCCGTGCCGTTCCTGCAAATAGCCGGACAGCCCGGCAGCGCGGGTTGTCCCGTAGCTTTCGCCAATCAAGAATTTAGGGGATGTCCAACGGCCGTATCGCGTGGCGTACAATCTAATAAAATCGCCCACCGATTCAATATCCTTTTTAAACCCGTGGAACTCTTTCGGCTTTTCGCCGGGGACGGCGCGGCTGAAACCGGTGCTGACCGGATCGATAAAAACCAGATCGGTTTGGTCCAGAATGGAGTAATCGTTGTCGATGAGGCGGTAGGGCGGAGGCAGGAGGTTGCCTTTTTCGTCGGTAAGGATGCGGCGCGGCCCCAGAACGCCCAAATGCATCCAGACTGAGGAGGAGCCAGGGCCGCCGTTGAAGGAAAAGGTTAACGGCCGTTGTGTCACATCGTCCACCCCATCTTTTGTATAGGCAATAAAGAAGAACTCCGCTTTGGCCTTCTCGCCTTTAGCTTTGCCGTCTTTCTCCGTCTCTTCCTTCATCACAATCGTGCCCGTTGTGACCGTGTATTTGATTTCCTGCCCGTTAATCGTAACCGTGTGCTGCGATTCAACGAGATTGTCTTTCGGTTCTGGTTTAGCTTCCGCCTCTTTGTCCTTTTTTTCTTTGTCGTTATGATTTGTCGGTTCGGTCATAGCATTGTCTCCTCAAGAATGATAAGCATGTTGTGCCCTACGGTCTGTTTTTCAAGAGTAAATGTAAGGCAAAATCCTGTTTGGGACAAGCGTGCTTTTGGCGCTGTTGTGGCCTGGAATCGAATGAAAATTGCTGAAATGTATCCCATGCGCTTATCAATTTTCGCCAGAAAACCGTATAATGGGCACATTCATTGGATAGGCCGATGGGATAACGGCCGTTATCATTAACTACCAACCATGAAAAAAATACCACTCGCTTTCCTGTTTGCCTTCATCATAAGCTTTTTGGCTCTCTCTGCTCTTCAGGCCCAATCCCCAACCATCCGCGTCGGCATGTACCAAAACAAGCCCTTGATCTTCACCGATGAATCCGGAACGCCGCAAGGCATTTACCCCGACATCCTAAACGCCATTGCCACCGAGGAGGAATGGCAAATCGACTACGTGGAATGCGCCTGGTCAAACTGCCTGGAATTATTGGAATCGGGCGAGATTGGCTTGATGACAGCCATTGCCTACTCTGAAGAACGGGATGAGATTTTCGACTTCACGCAGGAGACCGTCATTTCTAACTGGGGCCAAATTTACACGCCGCGCCTGTCCGATATTCAATCTATTCTCGACCTGGAACATAAACGCATCGCTATTTTGGAAAACGACATTCACGCGATGCGATTAGAAGAGTTGCTAGATGCCTTTGCCCTCCAGTCCACGTTGGTCACCGTCAACGATTATTATGAAGTTTTCCAATTGGTAGAAAACGGAGATGTAGACGCCGGCGTAGTGAATCGACTGTTTGCTTTACAAAATGGGAGCGCTTATGCGGTTGACAAAACCTCCATCATCTTCAACCCTTTAGAAATTCGTTTTGCCGCTCCTGCCGGAGAGAATGCAGGGTTGCTTCAGGCGATTGACAGCCATTTAGCGGCCATGCGTCTGGATCAAGAATCCATTTATTATCAATCCATAAACCGCTGGTACGAAACCGGCGGCGAAACCATATTTGCCTTGCCCGATTGGTTGAAATGGGTGATTAGCGCGGCTGTGGGCATCGCCTTGTTATTTATGATGACCAGTGTCGTCTTTCGCCGGCAGGTTCAGGCGCGCACGGCCGAATTAAGACGGCGCAACGATGAGCTTCAGCAAGAGATCGCCCGCCGTGAACAGGCCGAAGCAGAGATCGCGCGCCTGGCAACAGTTATCGAACAGGCGGCGGAAACGGTACTGATAACGAACTTGAAAGGCGAGATTGTGTACGCCAATCCATATGTGGAGAAAGCAACCGGCTACACAATAGCCGAAATTAGAGGACAAAATCTACGCGATTTATACGAAAGGTGCGACCAAGAGGATCAATTTAAGGAACTTTGGCAGACGGTTACAGATCACAAAACCTGGCGGGGCGAATTTTGCAGTGTGCATAAGAACGGCAGTCAATTTTATGAGCGAGCCACATTTTTCCCCATCAAAAATGCTGGCGGCAAAATCATCAATTATGCGGCAGTGAAAGAGGATATTACGCAGGAAAGAGCTTACCGCGAACGATCTTTGGAGCAGGAGCGATTGGCGGCGGTGGGGCAGTTGGCGGCGGGTATTGCCCATGATTTTAACAATATCATGACGGTCATTTTGCTTTATGCCCAGTTGGCGCGCCGGATTACCGAGCTGCCGCCCAAAGTTGAGCAACGGTTGTTCACGATTGAAGAGCAGGCAAAAAGGGCCGCTTATTTGATCCAACAAATTCTGGATTTCAGTCGGCGCGCGGTGTTGGAGAAACGGCCGTTAACCCTGGCTCCCTTCCTCAAAGAGATGGTAAAAATTCTCCGCCGCACCTTGCCTGAAAATATCTCATTTGACCTGGTTCATGAACCGAATCAGTATACGATTGATGCTGACCCAACACGAATTCAACAGGCCATTTTGAATTTAGCCTTGAATGCCCGCGATGCTATGCCAGAAGGCGGACAAATCACGGTTCAGTTAGATCGTTTGCTGGTGAGTCAGGGCGGGGAACGGCCGTTACCCGACATGAACCCTGGCGATTACGTGACAATTGCCGTCGCCGACACCGGAACCGGCATCCCCGCTGACACGCTCAACCATATTTACGAGCCATTTTTTACGACCAAAGGGCCGGGCAAGGGCAGCGGCCTCGGTTTAGCGCAAGTGTACGGCATCGTGACCCAACACAATGGCTACGTGGATGTTCAAACTGAGATGGGGAAAGGGACGACGTTCACCATTTACCTGCCGGCATCTCCCTTGCCACAAGACACGGTACAGCGGGATACGGCCGTATTAACGACCGGGAAAAAAGAAACCATCTTGCTCGTCGAAGATAATCAAGAGACGCGTGCAGCGCTTTTGGAAAGCTTGTCCATGCTCAATTATCAAGTCATGGCCGCTGCCAATGGACAGGAAGCGCTCGAATTGTTTGACAAGCATCAAGCGCAAATTGCGCTGGTGTTGACCGATATTGTCATGCCCATTATGGGCGGGCGCGAATTATTGCAAGCCTTGCGCCAACGGTATGCCGACATTCCAATCGTGATGATGACCGGGCATCCGATGGGCGACCAATTAGACAGCCTGATGGCCGAGGGGATGACGGATTGGTTGCTCAAACCGTTAAATCTAGATAAGTTGGCGCAATTGTTGACCCAGTTGTTGGAAAAACGTTAGTGTCTTTAGTTTTTCGCCACCCCCTTGTAGATGATGTATCGGGAATTGGAATTCCCGATACTTACTCGAGAGGAAGTTGCGGGAATTCCAATTCCCGCAACATGCGATTCATAAGTGGCGAAAACTTCGTGACACTAACGAAAAACCATAGAATCGACGATCAATTTTCGGCATGGTTCAGAAACCTGGTATTCTGACAAACTTTTATTGACGGGTGTTTTGTAGGGCGATTTTGCAAATGCGGGGACAATTAGAATTGGCCTAAGACATCTTGACAGTTATTTAACTCGTGGCTACACTGTAGCCACATTGATGTAAAGGTGTGTAAAGGTGTAGGATGGCTGAAAAAATTGGCGTGCGTGAATTCAAAAATCAAGCGTCCAAAATTGTCCGGGCCGTGCGTGAAGAGATGGCTGAATATATTATCACCGTGCATGGCGAGCCGGTGGCGATGTTACGGCCGTTAACCCAAAAAGATTCCGACCAATTACAGCGCGAAAAAATTGAAGACGCTTTGGCTGACTTGGATTCGCTGGCGCAAGAAATTGCCGCCGGATGGACGGCCGAAAAATCAGGGACAGAAATTTTAGAAGGAATGCGCGAAGAAAGATGCCAGTCGTCGATGCAAGCGTAATTGTCTCCGTCGTCAATCCTGACGAACTTCATCATGACCAATGTCGCTCCTGGCTGAGCGAGGTTTTGCTCTCAGGGCGGCAGATTTACGCGCCGGCGATTATCCTGGCTGAAGTGGGGGCCGCCTTAAGTCGAGGTCAGCGCGATCCGCATTTGGCGCAGCGGGCGATTTTGCTTTTGTCGCAAGAAACGTTAATTCAACTCCAGCCGCTTTCGGTTGAATTTGGCCGACGAACGGCCGTTATCGCCATTGAGCATAAAATTCGTGGTTGTGATGCAACCTATGTGGCTCTGGCTGAGCAGTTGGAAACCGAATTAGTAACGCTGGATAATCAACAGTTTGAACGGGGTGGTTTGGTTGTGGCAACGAAACGGCCGTAACGCCCTAACGACCACTCTCCTCAGCGAAATCCCCCCCCACTTACGCCGTCGGTAAATTAATCGTAAACGTCGTCCCCACGCCGAGTATAGATTCGGCCGTTATTTGCCCGCCATGCGCTTCCACGATTGACCGCGCAATCGCCAGTCCCAGTCCCGATTCGCCCGTTTGCAGCCGCGATTTGTCGCCCCGATAAAAGCGGCTGAAAATGTGCGGCAAATCCTCCGGGGCGATACCTGCGCCATTGTCTTGAACGCTTAGTTGGAGACGGCCGTTTCCCTCAGCCATCGCCGTCAAAATCACCTGCCCCCCCTCCGGCGTAAAACGCAGCGCATTGCTGATAAGATTGCCCAGCACCTGCGCCATCCGGTCTGTATCCACATCAATCATTGGCAGTCCGTCTGCCGCCTGCACTTCCAGCGTGATATTCTTCCGCTGCGCCAACGCTTGATGCGCGTCGGCCATCTGTTCCAGCAGCGCGCGGGGGGATGACGGCCGTTTCGTCAAGGGCAGTTCCCCGGCATCGGCCAACGAGAGCGTCCGTAAATCCTCAATCAAGCGGCCCAGATGCTGCGTCTCCTTGTGCATCACGCGATACATCTCCGGCGAGCCTTGCAGCTTGCCGTCGCTGAGCGATTCGGTGTAGCCCATAATCACGCTCAACGGCGTGCGCAAATCATGGGCAATATCGGCCGTCATCTGGCGGCGCTGTTGGTTGGCGTGGGCCAAATCGGCGCTCATCTGGTTAAACGATTGGGCTAAATCACCCAATTCATCCTGGCCGCGCACCGGGACTTGATGGCCTAAATCCCCCTGAGCGATGCGCTGCGTCCCTTCCGTCAAGTCGCGCACCGGCCGCGAGATGCTGCGGGCCAACAAGGCGCCCAACAACAAGGCGATGGCCGCCGCCCCCAGCGCGCCGTACCAGACGGCCTTGTTCATATTTTCCAGGAAAATTGTTTCCGGCGATTGGGGGAGGGTGGGCATACGGTCTCTGAGCGTATCAAAGAGCAGCCAGCCGACGACGGCGTTGTCCACCTCCACGGGGACGCCTTTTGGCCCATCCCGTTCGCTGACGATTTGGCCGGGATGGTAGCGCATTCCGCCGTAGACGACGCGCCGCTCCGCATCCAGCAGGGCGACGGGCGCCATCATCCGCATGTTGCCGCCGCTCTCGCGGTTGTTGACGAGGATGGCGTTGATCCCTTCCCAACTGCCATTTCGTTGGTAGTAGGCGGTCAGTTCGTCGCGCAGCAGGTTTTGGGAACGATCCAGCACAAAACGGTCAAATTCGTTGGCGGTGCGCTCGCGGACAACGACGGCGACCAAAACGATGCCGATGACGCCGACGAAGAGGAAGGCGAGGGTGAGTTTGAGGGTGAGGGAGCGCATTTTGGTAAATCGTAAATCGTAATCCGTAATTTGATTACGGGTTAGAAAACCTGTAGCCAAAGCCGTAAACAGTTTCGATGGTGCGCGGATTGCTGGGATCGGGTTCGATTTTGGTGCGTAAATTGCGGATGTGGACGTCTATGGTGCGTTCGTAGCCTTCGTAGGCGTCGCCTTGCAGCCGCTCCAGCAGGTCGAGGCGGGAGAAGGCGCGGCCGGGCGCGGCCATGAGGGTAGCCAGCAGGTCGAATTCGCTGGGGGTCAGGTCGATGGGTTTCTGGGCGACGGTGACGGAACGGCCGTTTCTGTCCAACACAATATCTCCCGCCCGCAGCAAATCTTGGGTGGGCGCCGCTTTGACGGCGCGCCGCAGCACGGCCCGCACCCGCGCTGTCAATTCGCGCATACTGAACGGCTTGGTCACGTAATCGTCGGCGCCCAGTTCCAGCCCCAGCACCTTGTCATGCTCGTCCAACTTGGCGGTGAGGATGATGGTGGGGGTGTCGGCTTCGCGGCTGTGGGCGCGCATAAATTCATAGCCGCCCATTTCGGGCATCATTAAATCGAGGATGATGAGGTCGGGTTTTTGTTCGCGGGCCAGGAAGAGGGCGTCACGGCCGTTAACGGCCGTCGTCACCCGAAACCCTTCCTGCTCCAGATAGGATTTGAGCAAGACTCGCAGTTCTTCTTTGTCGTCAACCACTAAAATCGTTTGGGCCATCGTTCGCCTCTAACGTATCAGTTTGTAGTAAGCTACGTAGTCGCGCAGTTCAGCGATGGAGTAGCGTTGCCTGACGGCGTTCCGAAGACTACGTGCCTAACTACAAACCTCGACCAAAATTGTTTGCGCCATCATTTGCCTTGTTCTCGACCATCTTACGACGCATTGATTTTACCATCAATGCCAAAACAACCAGAAACCGGATTTCTTATAGGAATGAAGTTCCCGAAATCCGGTCTCTTGGGCGTGAATTACGTATGTTTATCCGTTTGTGCCGGTGGGCGGCGTGGCTGGGAATTGGCCGCCTGGGTTCATGTTGTCAACGCCGCCGGGATGTCCGGAGAATCCGCCTCGGTCATGTCCGCC
>JANTGY010000222.1 GCA_024762695.1 Anaerolineae bacterium | reverse complement strand
AGCGGATTGGTTTGTAGTAAGGCACGAAGTCTTCGGAGTGCCGTTAGGCTTTGAAAGAATAAAGAACGCTACTCCGAGGACTGCGTAGCTTACTACGAACAGCGTAGCTTACTGCAAACGAAGAGATTGAATATGTACGATTACCGCAAAATGACGGCTGAAGAACGTAAAGATGTTTTGCAGCAACGTCGGGAAAAGGGATTCCCTTTGCACGCGCCGCCCCGGCTGCAAGATGTGGGCGGTTTGTTTTTGATTAGCGCGGCGTGTTATGAACATCGGCCCATTTTTGCAAACCCTGACGACCTTTCTCTGTTGATGGAGGAGACATTGAGCGCTTTTGGTACGGCCGTTCTGCCTCATCCAGCCTGGGTCTTCTTGCCTAATCATTATCACATTTTGACGGAAACGGAGGACATGGAAATGGTGAGTGCGGTTGTGCGTCTTTTGCATAGTCGGGTGGCTACGATTGTGAACGGCCGTCATCAACAGCGTGGACGTAAAGTATGGTATCGTTTTAGCGACCGGCTTATTCGTGATGAGCGCCATTATTACGCCACCCTAAATTACATCCACTACAATCCCATTAAACACGGATATGTGGATCGGATGAGCGCCTGGCCCTGGTCGAGTGTGCATCAATATGTCGAAACGCAGGGGATGACTTGGCTGGAAGGCATCTGGAAAAAATTCCCGGTGAAAGAATATGGTAAAGGATGGGATTGGTGACGCGCTGTTCGTAGTTAGGCACGTAGTCCGCGGAGTGCCGTTAGGTTTTGAAAGAATAAAGAACGCTACTCCGAAGACTGCGTAGCTTACTACGAACTGCGTAGCTTACTACGGGCACATTGGTTTGTAGTAAGGCACGTAGTCCGCGGAGTGCCGCTAGACTTTGGAGATAACAAAGAACGCTACTCCGAAGACTGCGTAGCTTACTACGAACTGCGCAGCTTACTACGGGCACATTGGTTTGTAGTAAGGCACGAAGTCTTCGGAGTGCCGTTAGACTTTGGAGATAACAAAGAACGCTACTCCGAGGACTGCGTAGCTTACTACGAACGGAGAATGAGTGAAAGACGTATGTTTATAAATAAAATTCGCGATTACTTTTGGGAATTTGATGAGTCGGCTACAACTTTGCAAGAGATTCGCGAACGGTTGGTGAATTATAGTTTGTTTTTTATTCTCATTGTGGGGCTGCCGGGAATAATCAGTTCGCTGCTGCGGGCTGGTGTGAGCGGCTGGAAGCCGGTGATGTCGGCGCAAATCATTTTTTATCTGACGGCTATGGCAACGGCCGTTTTCAGGCAACGGATTGGGTATTACGGGCGCACGGCCGTTTTGATTGGTTCGTTTCTCCTGTTAGGCATTGTGGGATTGTGGTCGTTTGGGCTGGCCGGCATCGCTGTGTTGACTTTTGCGGCAGTCTGTTTGCTGACGGCCGTACTCCTCGGAAACCGCGCCGCCATCGCCGCCTTTTTCATCAGCGCCCTCCTCATCGTCATTGCCGCTCTTGGAACTGTTACCGGAACAATGCCCCTAATGTTTGATGCCAATGCGTACATCGCCTCGCCAAGCGCCTGGATATTTGCGCTTTTAGGGTTAGCCGTCATGGCTGGGTTCAGCATTGTAGGCGTTGGCGGCACGCAAGCTATTTTACAAAAAGCGTTGCAGCAAAGCGAAGGCCGTTACCACTCAATTGCCGACGATTTACCGGGATTGATTTGCAGTTTTCAACCGGACGGAACCATTACCTTTGTCAATGAAGCTTTCTGTCATTATTTTAACAGACAGGCCGAAGATATGATCGGACAAAATTTTGCGGATTTGATTCCAGTAAGCGACCGAAAAATGGTCATGGCTAATATCGCCTCTTTGACCGCCGATGCGCCACAGTTGACTCATGAACATCAGGTTGTTGCGCCCGGGCAGGAGACACGCTGGCAGCGCTGGACGAATCGCGGGCTTTTTGATGAAAACGGACAGATTATAAGCTACCAATCATTTGGTGAAGATATTACTGAGCAGAAGCAGGCCGAAACAGCTTTGAAAGAGAGCGAGGCCCGCTTGCACAGTATCTTCCTGGCTGCGCCTGTAGGCATTGGCGTTGTGGTTGACCGAAAGATATTGCGTGTGAATGATTTCTTTTGCGATATGTTGGGCTATTCGCATGACGAACTCATCGGACGAAGCGCTTGCCTGGTTTATCCAACGGATGAAGATTTTGAATTTGTGGGTAAGGCCAAATACGCTCAAATCGAAGAGCGAAATATCGGCACTGTGGAAACGCGTTTTTTACGAAAAGACGGACAAACTATCCAGACACTGCTCAGTTCAACGCCCATTGATCCTAACGATTTATCGGTTGGCGTGACGTTTACGGCGCTGGACATTACCGAGCGCAAACAGGCCGAAGCGGCTCTCATGGAAAGCGAAGAACGCTACCGAACATTGGTAGAAATGTCTCCTGATGGCATCGCATTGCATCGTGATGATAAATTAATTTACGCTAATGTGGCTGCCGCGAATTTGTTAGGCGCAGAATCGCCAAATCATTTGGTTGGTAGATCCATCGATAAGATTGTGCATCCCGATCATTGGGAGACGACCAAGAAGCGGGGCGAACGGATGGCGGCTGGCGCACAGGGATTATACCCGGCGGAAGATGTGTATCTGAAATTGGATGGCACGGCCGTTCCCGTGGAAGTGTCGGTGGCGGAATTGATGTACCAGGGGGAAACGGCCGTGCAAGTCATCTTCCGCGACATCTCGCAACGAAAACAAATCGAGCAAGAGTTAGCGCGGAATCGGGAGAAATTAGAGACGCTTGTGGCGGAACGGACAGCCGAATTACAACAACGCGTCGCCGAAGTCGAACGACTCAACGCCGGCATGGTTAACCTGCTCGCCGATCTGCAAGCCGCCAATGAGAAAGTTACGCAAACGGCGCATCGGTTAGAAGAATCAAACGCCGAACTGGAATCATTTGCTTACTCCGTATCCCACGATCTACGCGCCCCCTTGCGCCATATCAGCGGCTTTGTTAACATGCTGCAAAAACGGGAAAGTGGTCGTTTGGATGAAAAATCAGCCCATTTTTTGCAAGTCATTGCCCAGGCGACCACCAGAATGGGCCAACTGATTGATGACTTGCTTTCCTTTTCCCGCACTGGGCGTCAAGAATTGTTCACGCAGCCGGTGGATGTGAATAAATTAGTTAGCGAAGCGCGGCAAGAGTTAGCTCTCGTTACCGAGAATCGCAACATTGCCTGGAAGATAGACACATTACCAACAGTAACGGCCGATGCCGCTTTGCTGCGCCAGGTGTGGGCCAACTTGCTGGAAAATGCCATTAAATACACCGCGCCGCGCGAGGAAGCGCATATCGAAATCGGAGTTCTTCCGCCGGACGAAAACGACGAAATTACCTTTTTCGTCCG
This sequence comes from Anaerolineae bacterium, assembly GCA_024762695.1. Lineage (GTDB taxonomy): Bacteria > Chloroflexota > Anaerolineae > Promineifilales > Promineifilaceae > JACKCC01. The sequence continues at coordinate 3,433 of JANTGY010000222.1, read as the reverse complement.
CGATAACGGCGTTGGTTTTGATGATCGCTATGTTGATAAATTGTTTGGCGTTTTCCAACGGCTGCACCGCGATGATGAGTTTGACGGCACAGGAATCGGTCTGGCAACCGTGCGCCGAATCATTTCCAGGCACAACGGCCGTGCCTGGGCTGAAGGCAAAGTAGGCGAAGGCGCGACATTCTACTTTACACTACCAAACGAATAAAGTTCGTAGTCAGTCACGCAGTTTGTGAAATGGCATCCTAATGAGAAACCAATATACAAACGCATTCAATCTTGCTCGCTGAAATGTCCCAACGGCGTCGAGTTGATGTTAACAGCCTTGGAAGAGTATGATCTGGCAAACAGAAAACAGAACGGTTGTCGTTCGAGATGGCATTGAAGCGATAGATTATAGGTAAACCACAAAAGGCATTTTGATAAAAAATGCGCTAATTCTTTGGGGTTTACTCAGAGAAAATGGGAGAACCAATGTTTTCCTCCGCAGACTCGCTAGGAGAAAGCTATGTCTACAACATTACGTCTGCTCATATTAGAAGATGAACCTTTGGACGCTGAACTGGTTGTACACATGCTGGAAGAAGCGGGTTATCGTTGTCAGTGGGAGCGCGTTGAGACTGAAGAAACATTTCTAAATCGGCTAAATGAGCCGACCTATGATTTGGTGCTGGCTGACTATCGTTTGCCCGCCTTTGATGGCCTGACCGCCCTGAAATTATTCAACAAACGCAGCCTGAACATTCCCTACATCATCGTATCTGGCACGCTGGGCGAGGAATTGGCTATTGAAAGCCTGAAAGCGGGCGCGACTGATTATGTATTGAAACAGCGTCTGGAACGATTGGGGCCAGTGGTGCAGCGGGCGCTGCGCGAAAAGGAAGAGCAAGAGCGACGCCGACAAGCGGAAGACGATCTGCGTAAGCTGTCGCAAGCCGTTAAGCAAAGTCCGGCTTCGATTGTCATCACCGATAGGGATGGCGCCATTGAATATGTTAATCCTAAGTTTACCGAAGTAACCGGCTATACATTGGACGAGGTGGTTGGTGAAAATCCGCGCGTTTTGAAAGGCGATCATACGACTGCTGAAGAATATGAACGGTTGTGGCAAACAATCACGGCTGGAAACGAATGGCGCGGCGAGTTCCACAACAAAAGAAAGGATGGCACGTTTTTCTGGGAATCCGCCTCCATTTCTGCTATTAAAAACGCTGAAGGCGTCATCACGCACTTTTTAGCTGTCAAAGAAGATATTACGGAGCGCAAACGTATCGAGGAGCAGGCGCGACAACAAGAACGATTGGCCTCTATTGGGCAGTTAGCCGCCGGAATTGCCCATGATTTCAACAATATCCTGGCAGTTATTTCTTTGTACAGTGATTTGCTGGCGGGACAAGCGTTATCGGCCGACGGCCGTCGCCAGGCCCAGGTGATTTCTCAGCAAAGTAAACGCGCCGCTGATTTGATTCAACAGATTTTAGATTTTAGCCGTCGCGCCGTTTTAGAGCGGGCGTCCATGGAAATGTCATACTTGATCAAAGAATTGATGAAGATGTGGCAGCGCACATTGCCAGACAATATCCGTCTTTCGTTTGATTACGGCTCCGACACATATGGACTTTACGCCGATTCAACGCGAATGCAGCAGATGTTGATGAATTTAATCATCAATGCCCGCGACGCAATGCCAGACGGCGGCGAATTGAAGATCGGGCTGGAACGTCGGCGGATTGAGGAATGTTCAGACGATGCGCCGTTGTCTGTGCCAGTTGGGGAATGGGTACGGTTGACAGTTACGGACACGGGCGTCGGTATTGAGCCGGCGTTGATCCCGCATCTTTACGAGCCGTTTTTTACGACTAAATCGCCAGGGAAAGGAACAGGACTGGGGCTGGCTCAGATTTATGGCATTGTTAAACAACATGAAGGCCACATTGAGGTTGAAAGCATCGTCGGTCAGGGAACGACGTTTACGATTTATTTACCTGCTTTATCTGGTTCCACTGGCTTAGAAAACAGAATAGAAACGGAAACGATTTTGGGCAATCAGGAAACAATTCTTGTGGTTGAAGATAATGAGACGACGCGCCAGGCGCTGCTGGACAGCCTGGACGTGTTAAATTATGAAGGGGTGGCGGCGGCAAACGGCCGTGAAGCTCTGGAAATTTTGGTTAAGCGAAGCGACGAATTTGCCCTGATTTTATGCGACCAAAGCATGCCGGAGATGAGCGGCGAAGCGCTTTTAGCGACCCTTAACGAGCAAAAGATCGCCGTTCCTTTTGTATTAGTTTCCAGTTATGTGCCCGAAGCGGATATGATTCGGCTGCGTAAAATGGGCATGGTTAATTGGCTGTCAAAACCGTTGAAATTGCAGGCATTATCCGACATGTTGGCCGAATCATTGAGGAATGGCTAATCAGCCTGAAATGCTGATTAGCTGATATGCTGAACCACGACACTACACCATTTTTATATCTTGCCGGGGGAAGGCCAGATCGATCCCTTTTTCGGCAAAAACAAGGCGAATTTGGCGACGTAAATAGCGCTGCACGCCCCAGTGGGCGTCTGGTTTTGTTTTAACCATGATGCGCAGACGGACCGCCCAATCGTCTAAGCCCTCTACGCCAGTGACGACGGCCGTTTCCAACAAAACCGCTCCCATTTCTCCATCTTCAGCCAGCTCCGCCCCTATGTCGCGCAGCGTTTGCAAAGCGACGTCTACATCATCGTCGTAAGTGATGCTCACATCAACAATCGCCCGCGACCAATCCCGCGACTTGTTAGCGACGACCCGGATATCGCCATTGGGGATATTGTGTAAGGTTCCGATGACATCGCGCACGACTGTAGAACGCAGCGTCATCATTTCCACTGTGCCGGTTACGCCGCCAATTTCCACGGTGTCGCCGACGGTATACTGATTCTCTACCAATATAAATAGGCCGCTGATGATGTCTTTGACCAGTGTTTGCGCACCCAGTCCAAAGGCCAGGCCGACAAAACCAACACTGGCCAGGACGGGCGTCACCGGCACGCCCATTTCCGTGAGAATCATGAGAACGGCCGTGCCCAGAATCAACACGACCCCAGTGCTGTGAACAACGCGGAAAATCGTACGCGTGCGTTTATCCAGTTCACTGTCCTCTTCATCGTCCATTTCTTGAATGTGGCGGCTTAAAACGCTGGTAAGAATTCCTAGCAGCCAATAAGAAAGCGCCGCAATGACTAGAATGCCAATAACGGCAATCCCATGGTCGATCAGCCAGTTAACAAGTGCGTCAGTATTGATGTTCTCGGTCATCTCTTTTCTTCCGTCTTGCGTCTTGCGTTATTCAAATTACGTTAGTGTCACGAAGTTTTCGCCACTAATGAATCGCATGTTGCGGGAATTGGAATTCCCGCAACTTCCTCTCGAGTAGGTATCGGGAATTCCAAT
>JANTGY010000221.1 GCA_024762695.1 Anaerolineae bacterium | reverse complement strand
CGGGCCTGACGTTCATACTCGACACCTGTCTGTTTATAGCCCACCCAGGGAACCAGACCGCGTAAAAATCGGTTGCGCTCCGGCATTTGCTGAATAGCGGCAATGACGCGTCGATCCATCAAGCGGAAATCGCCCGTGTCCAGAGGAATATCAATGCTGGTGATGCGGTAAATCAACCGATAAAACAGTTTGGCCGTCACTAATTTGAACCAGGTTTCGCCTTGCCGCGTCTTGCGAACGCCATACACCACATCATATCCTTCGCGCCATTTGGCGATCATGTCTGGATACACTTCCGGCGGGTCTTGCAAGTCGGCATCGGTCAAGATGACGGCATCGCCCTGGGCATGGTCTAACCCGGCGGTGGCGGCAATCTGAAAGCCAAAATTACGCGAGAAACTGACGCCTTTCACACGCTTATCTTGTTCATGCAATTCGGCAATTACTTCGGCTGACCGGTCGCGGCTGCCGTCGTTGACCAAAACTAACTCCCAAGTCTCGCCAGTTTGTTCGAGGACTTCGCGCACGCGTCGGTGCAGCTCTGGCAACACAGGTTCTTCATTATAAACGGGAACAACAATGGAAATAGTCGGTTTTGTTTCCACAAGCTTCTCCAAATGTCTGGACTAATTTTTTGTACAATCTCGCTATCTTTTATACACGATTACGGCCGTTTCGCCCCATCATCCCAGTTCAATCTCAGCCAACAGGCCAACATGGTCAGACGGGTAAAGTGTGTCGTCCTCATCGGCGGGTTTGTCGCAAAAAATAGAGGCGGACTGAACCTGCTTAATCGTCGGCGACAAAAAAATGTAATCCAGACAGCCCGACCAATCAACCAACGGCTGCAATAAAGCGGTAGGGAATGTTGCCAGCGGTTCGTAGCCATTAGCGGCGGCGTAGGCCGAACGAAATCCTTGTTTGATATATTGCACCGCTAACCCGTCGGGCAATTCGTTGAAATCGCCGGCAATAGCCTGATGAGGCGTGCGGCGGCGGTCGCCAAGCCAGCCGACCAGCTTCATCGCCTGCTCCAACCGCGCCTCTTTGTCATGAGCGATGTGATGCAAGTGCGTGGCGACAAAATCAAGCGATTGGCGGTTGGGTAATTCCACATTAACCCGCAAGGCAACGCGCCCGCCATAGCCCAGACCAATCGATTCGTCATGCAAAACAGGCAGTTTGGTTAAAATCCCAATCCCTTCGCGGTAGCCGGTTACGAACCCCTGTTTGCGCTTTTGGATGAGGCGATACGGCCGTTTCGTCGAACCGCCAGACAGCCGCATGTTAATCTGATTACGCAGCCAACGCCCCTGGCCAATCGGCATACTCACTTCCTGCAAGCTAATAAGGTCGGGAGCAGCGTCCACCAGTTGGGCAACCAACAAATGACGCCGCTCCGCCCACCTGTCGGCGCGATTGCGTAAATTGATGGTAGCCAGGGTTATTAGCATAATGACGAATGACGAATGACGAATGACATCTCTTGCGTCGTCCGTCATCACGTCAAACTAATTTCTGTTTCTCCAGCGGGCACGGCCGTTTGCAAACTTTGTTCTTCATCGCGTATCGTCAAGGTAAAAGGCACATCCGTCGTCACCGTTACCCTTTCCCGGTCGCCTAGCAGCGTGGCCGCTCCCTCGTCGCCCAAAGGATAATTACGCACGCCATAACGGCCGTCAGTCGCCAATCGCCGGTCCCAAATCACACGCCGCAGCGGCCAATCCACGCTGATACCAATCACATCCTCCAGCAAAATAGAGATGGGCGAGAGGCCTGTCCAACCCACAAAATCAGGCGCCGCCGGGTCGCCGGGCGCCGCCCGTTCCGGCGCATAATTCTCCCAAAACGTATCCGTATGCAAATACGTTTCGCACACATTGCCCACATGATTGACAGCAATTTCATGCGCCAGAATATGCTGTCCTACATGCCGCAGCCCCTTCAAAACCATGTAATTAGTGGGCGACCAAACCGCCCCGCGCCAGGAGTGGCCGGTCTCGGCATTATACCCTTCGCTGTCAGCCGCCTGGCTGGGAATGCGATGCGGTACATTAAACGACCAATGATCGCGCAAATGCTGCACAAATGGCGTTAACCGCTCCTCCGGAGTTAGTTTTTTATCTAACAAGCCCCAATACGCGCCGATGCTTTTGACCTTGCTAAAACGGCCGTCGGGGGCTGCATCTTGATAAAACTTACCCTCTTCATGCCACATCCGCTCATTAATCAATTGAGCCAACTGCACACGTTCCGCCGCCAACTCAGCCGCCAGGTCAGACTCTTCCAGGCGCGTCGCCATCTGTTCCAACATACGGCAGCTTACCGCCGCCTGCATACTCGCATCCACCCACGACCAATGGCGATGGCGCATCATGCTGTCGGGCACGCGCGGCTGATTGTCCATGCCGCTGCTCATGCCCGTCGCCCAATACAGGCCGCTGGGCCAGGAACGATTGGCCCGGAACCAGCGATGCAGCCCTAACAGCGGCCAAAACACATCGGCTAAACGGCCGTCGTCGCCCGTCGCCCGAAAATAACGCCATTCCGCCCAGGCCATGATATTGGGACCAGTCCCGTTAGGGTCAAAGGGACAGAAAGAGTCCTGACCGTCACTGCGATTGATTTGGCGGCAAATGAAACCATCCTCATGCTGTTTGGCGTAAAAATTATCCAGCGTCCCCATAAAGTTGAATTGGCGACGGCCGTACAAACCAAACAAGACTGTGAAAGCGCTGTCCCACATAAAAATCTCATCTTGCAAATCCTGCCCGATGAAATTAGCGACAAACCCGCTGTCGGCCTTAGGCTGGCGTAAATTCGACCAGGCAATCTCCCAGGCCCGCCAATACATCTCTACCCAGTCAGGATGATCGGGCAATACCGGCTCCGGCAGCCGCGCCCTGGCCTGGCTAAACGCGGGGATCGATTGCCGCGTATATGATTTTTGAAGAAAAGGGTTTTTACCAGCCGCTGGTTCACTGTAACGAGGATAAGTTGACTGAGCCATAACTACTGCTCCCAAAATGGTTTACCCAGAAGTAATCCACAATTCGGCCGTGCCGGCAACGCTGAGATTTGTTTCACTAACGGCCGTTACCCGCAAATCATAACGGATATATACATTGTCTCGCAGTTTCCCCGCCCACACAAGCGAATCGCCTAATGCAAAATAAGGATACCCGCTCATCCCCGACAACTCCGCCAGCACGCTAGTCTGCTGGCCTGTCTCTGGTTCTACCATCCCTTTGTAAGCCAACGTAGAACCGGGGAGCAAACGCCCCACTGGGATTTCGTAAGTCACCAGAACCTTATCAAAATACGTCTCCACTTCAGCGTTCGAAATCGGAACGTCGGCTTCCACCGGCTCAGGATTGAACACAATCACCTCAACCGGCCCCGCAGCGGGCAACGCCCCTAAAATCGTAAACGTCAGGCGCAAATTGTAATTGGCATAAACGCCGGGAGCCATAGTCCCGTTCCAAATAAACGAATCACCCACTCGCTTGGTCGCTTCCAGGCCATCAATCGTGACCTTAAACGCATCTCCCTCGCGCCCCGTGTAATGCAAGCGCGTTCCCGGAACCGTCTCGCCCGGCTGTAAACTAATTGTGTAGGTTGGGATGTTAAATATGAGCGTATCGCCCAACGGCGTTGGCGAGGCTGGCGGTTCAACCGGACCAAATGTCGGCGCAGCGCAAGCCATCGCAGCAACAAACAACGTCAAAACAAATACGGGCAAAGCCAACTGTTTTCGATTCATTCAACAAAACGGATCAAACAAGGGCCTGGTTCAAAAAACCATCAAGTTACCTTGACAATTGTCATTCCTGCGAAGGCAGGAATCCATGTATTGGTCGAATGGATTCCCACCTGCGCGGGAATGACAGCGCCAGAAGCGTCAAGCTAACGCGAACTATGCCCAATAATGAATGATGAACGGCGCATTCATCATTATTCCACTTCTTCAATCGTTACCGAAATCATCACATCGCCGGGAGGCGCGCCAGGCTCGCGGGAGGGGTCGCGCGGGGTAATGGCCTTAACCGCTTCCATCCCTTCAATGATACGGCCAAAAATTGTGTACCCGCCGTCCAATTGACTGACATCACCCAATGTAATGTACCATTGGCTGCCGTTCGTATCCGGCCCAGCGTTAGCCATCGCCACGACTCCCGGTTCGTCATGCGATAAACCAGGATCAACTTCGTTGGGGATGGTATAACCGGGACCGCCGCCGCCCGTGCCGCTGGGATCGCCAGTCTGAGCTACAAACCCGGGCAAAACACGATGGAATGTCACGCCGTTAAACCAGCCTTCCTGCGCCAAGAAAATGAAGTTGTTCACTGTTTGCGGAGCCGATTTGGGCAGCAGTTCAATCACAAACGACTCGCCAGATTCCATTTCAACGCGCGCTAAGTATTGGGCGTTTTCGTCAATCGTCATCGCCGGCGGCGCGTCGTATTGCCGGTCGGCCAATGCTTTGACCGCAATTTGCTGCGTGATGAACGCATCCCAGGTGGCATTATCGCGCGGGATACTTTCGCTGGGGAGTAAACGGCCGTTCAAAATAATAGACGGCGTGCCCGGCAAACCGATATTAACCGCTTCCTGGTACAACATCGAAACATAATTGGTGTAAACGTCGCCATCTAGTTCACTAGCAAAACGTTCAGCGTCCAAACCCAATTCGGCGGCTAAATTTACAAAGTAATCGCGGGCCTCGTCAGGCGAAAGACCGGCCCAAGCTGACTGCCGATCATACAAGGCGTTATGGTATTCCCAAAAAGCGCCCTGCGCGCCGGCCGCTTCGGCCGCTTCAGAGGATTTTTGAGCTTTATCATGGATAGAAATCAAAGGGAAATGACGATAAGTCACTTGCACTGCATTGGGGAAGGCGTCTACCAGACGCTCAAGCACGGGCTTCATGCCCGCGCATCCCGGTCATTGATAGTCGCCGTATTCGATAATGACTACAGCCGGGTCTTCGGCCCCAATCACCTGGTCTTCGGGCCGCACCACAGCCGCTTCAGCCACAGTCGTCGCCAGCGAGAACGCGCCTCCCGACTCAACATTGGACACGGCCGTTGGCGGGACATCATTTTCAATATCAGATACCACAACTGCCGGTTCGCTTGCCGGGCTGCAAGCGGCTAATAAAAACAACAAAAGCGCTAAAAGCTTTTTCATGTAGAAATGCTCTCCTTAAAAAATTTCCGCTGAAGCAAGCCAACCAAGTTCTGCTTCAGCGAGGAGCATTTTACCACTATTACCATAACAAGCCTAAAGCCCTAATGACGCATTCACTACTCTGGCGGTCTTTTGCGCGTAGAAAAACTCCAGGTATGCGTTTCGCCGTTCACCACAACTTGCACAGTATAAGTCTCGTCAGCGGCCAACGGATGTTTGGGCAAGATGACGATGGCGTCCTGACCATCCAAAATTGTGCGCCCTAAATCTTGCGTGTAAGGGTTGGCGTTACGGTAACTTGTTTCGTCGAAAATACATGATTCCAGCGGCTGATCCCCCATTGCCAGCGTATGACTGGTTACATTTGGCGTTATGCTGCCATCGCCTAACTGCAAAATAATGGGAGCGCCGGAGGGACGACCGTAACCAGGGCAAGCGCCATACGGATCAGGCCATTCATACAAACTTAGCCGCACAATCCAGGTTTCCGCCCCGTTTTTGGGGAAATAGATGGGGTATTGCACGCCTTCCGGCGAATAATCCCTGTCGGTTCGCACATCCAACACCGCCGCCATATTGACATCGCCAACATCTTCAACATAATCGCCATAACCAACCGTATTCAGCCCGGGGTGAATCATGGCGATCAAATGAAATGGCGCCGACACCCAAAAGTTGGTACTCCAAATATAGTTAGCGTCGAGTTGACTAGTGGAAAAGGTGTTGCCATTTTTGCCTGCTAGATGTCCCGCCTCGTCATATAACGGATTACTCTTATCCTCAGCATGAGCGATGGGATCGTCATTAACAACCATGTAACGACTGTGCCAGGCGCTGCCCAATGTGAGCGCTGCTTGTTCCGAAACGGGCGGCAAATCAGCCATCTCGCGGAACAGATTAAAATAACTTAACCAGGCGGGCGGCGGCACAGCGGGCACAGTAGGAACCGGGGTTGCCGTCGACGCGGTTGTGGCCGTTGGCTGCGGCATTGGCGTATCTGTCGGCTCCGGCATGGCAGTCGGCGTTTGGGGAACGGCCGTTGCCGTCACCACAATCACCGTCGCACAAGGCAGACAGGACTCGGTTGCTTGGGCGATCACGGATACGGCCGTTGGCTCTTCAACCACGACCGTCGCCGAAGCCTGCGCCATTTGATTGGTCGGTTCAACATCATTCGACGCCGCTGCCGGTAAATCTCCACATCCGACAATCGACATTAATAAAAAAACACTAAAAAAGAAAACAACCCCCTGCTTTTGTTTAGACATGTTCGTTGCTCCTGACTTGCCAACTAACATCCGTTAGTTCTACAAGCCATCTTGCGCGCTTCAGCTTCCCCAGTTGCGCCATCAAGGCGTCAACCATTGGTAAAGTTCACATAACAATACATAATTATTTAATACCCTGTCAATCTTACAAAATAACTGAATGTACCGCTCTCTCCCCATTAGCGGTAAAATTGAATGATGAATTACGCCCCGACAGCTAATCTGCCCATTCGATTTGCGAAGAAAACGATTTGCATTGCGGCGGCCAACCAACAATAAAAACCCGCAGATCGCCCCGATTTCCCCTTTTCTCTGCATCCTTTGCGCATTTGCGGTAAATTATTTTTTTAGAGGAGATATTATTAGCTGCTCGTAGTTAGCCACGTAGTCTTCGGAGTGGCGTCATCCAACGGTACTCCGTCGCTGAACAGCGCGACTACG
>JANTGY010000220.1 GCA_024762695.1 Anaerolineae bacterium | reverse complement strand
GGCTGACTACGAACAACGGCGCGCTGCCTCCCTTGTCAATAGCCGTTTGTAGTTAGGTACGCAGTCTGCGGAGTACCGTTTGGCGGAACGCCACTCCGCAGACTACGTGGCTGACTACGAACAACGGCGTGCTCTCTTCATTCATTTGATGGCGCCGCGCAGCGGCGCGCTGTCTCCCTTGTAAATAAATGAATCGTCAAGGTGAACGTCTAGCCGTAACAACGCCCTGTAAAATTGGGCAAAAAGGCGACATCTCGGTTAAGATTAAGCAATAGTAAACCGACGGGTTGAACGGATTGAATGGACATTATCGCCAGCAACCCGTTGCGCCTCGTATTGGGTAGTCACAATCCCAAAAATTCAGGAGAGAAGACTTGAAAAATCCAATCGCCAAAGTATTAGTCCCCGTAGCCGGCCTGGGAACGCGGCTAATGCCAGCCACCAAATCCCAGCCCAAAGAAATGCTGCCCGTCGGCCGTAAACCGGCTGTGCAATACGTCGTCGAAGAGCTGCAAGCCGCCCAACTCAACCAGATATTACTCATCACCGGCCGCCGCAAACGCTCCATTGAAGACCATTTTGACAGTGAACCAGAGCTAATTGCCGCCCTGGAAAAAGCCGGCAACGAAGCAGCGTTGGACGACCTAAAATTTCTTGCCAACGGCGCAGCGCAGTTCTTTTACACACGACAAAGTGTTCAGCGCGGGTTAGGCCACGCCGTTGCCCTGGGTAAAGAGTTTGTCGGCAGCGACAACTGCGTCGTGGCCCTAGGCGATTCGCTCATCGCTGCCGCCGATCCGTCCGCGCCCATTCGGGGCATGATGGCCGCGCACATGGATTTAGGAGCCGCCGCCATCATCGCCGTTGAGCAAGTGCCGCCCCACGACACCCATCGTTACGGCATTGTCGCCGTAGACGGAGCCGCCCCGCCGCCCGGCGAACCCATCGCCGTCACCAACATTATCGAAAAACCCCCGGCCGGAACCGCCCCCTCCACAATGGCTGTCGCCGCCCGCTACATCTTCAGCCCGGCCATTTTTGATGCGCTAGAACGCACAGCGCCCGGCCGTAAAGGCGAAATCCAGCTTACCGACGCCATCGCCGCCCTCATCCGCATGGGTCAACCCGTTTATGCCTGGCTGCTTCCCCCCGATCAACGCCGCTACGACGTAGGCAACTTCGAGAGCTACTTCCGAACCTTCATCGATTTTGCCCTGGCAGACGAACGATACGGCTATATGGTACGCCAATACATCAAGGCCAAAGCGTATGAACTCTAAAGAAAACATGAATGCAAGAACCGATAACGCCCCAGCCTCGCTAACCGTCTCCGCGCCAGGACGCTGCGGCATCATCGGCAATCCCACCGATATGTACGGCGGCAGCGTGCTTTCTTGCTCAATGAATTTACGCGCTACCGTCGCCATCACGCCCGCCGACAACCTAATCCTGGAAACAGGCGGTCAAACCTGCCAAATCAAAACGCAAGCCGACTTATCCCCCAAAAAAGATCGTTTTGACCTGGCGCGCGCCATTTTGGATTACATGCGTCTGCCCCCCTTAAATTGCCGCATTCACTACGACTCAGAAATCCCCATGCAAAGCGGGATGGCCGGTTCAACCGCTCTGGTTGTGGCTCTGGTACAGGCGTTGTTGGTCTGGCAAGGCGAGGAAATTAACCGCTATCAACTGGCAGAACGAGCGCGTTACATCGAGCTAAACAATTTGAAGGTGGTTTGCGGCTATCAAGACGCCTACATGACAACTTTTGGCGGCTTGCGGTTTATGGATTTTCAGGGCAAACAGTTCTACCGCAGCGCTGAAGCCGAATTGTTCGCCAGCATGGAATCGTTGAGCGATTTTGTACCTAAACTGCCCTTCACATTGGGGTTTACCGGCGTCCAGCACTCATCGGGGGCCGTCCATCACCCTTTACGCGAACGATGGTTGGAAGGAGAATCGCTTGTTGTCAAAAGCTATAAACGCATTGCCGAACTGGCGCGATTGGGCAAAAAGGCGCTGCTGCTGGCTGATTGGCCCACATTGGGGCAGTTGATGAATGAAAATCACGCCATTCAGCGGGAGTTGGGCGGCTCTGGCGAATCGAATGAGAAATTGATTGCCGCCGCTCTGGATGCGGGAGCCTTGGGCGCCAAGTTAGCCGGAGCCGGGAATGGGGGAACTATTATTGCCCTATGGCCCTGGAAAGACCGCACGCGACTGGAAGAATCGCTGCGCGCAGCGGGCGCCACAGCCTTTTATCGCCCCCAGGTCGTTCCCGGCGTTTCGGTTCATTCCAACCGAACGCCGGACGACCTGAGGGCGTAATTTATCCAATGATGAAGAAAGTTGTTCCCATTTAACAACAATACGCGATTGTCATGCCCCCATCTTCATGAGGGCAGGCGCTGCGAAGGCAGGCATCCATCTTTATTGAAGGAGTGGATTCCCGCTTTCGCGGGAATGACATGCTCAGAATTTTATAAAGGAACAACTCTAAGGTTTTATTGCCCGGTTAACTCCATCAACTGCTCTAATTGTTGCTGCAACGCTTCCAGTTCTTCGCCGTAGGTTGTCCAATCGCCGGCGCGCTGGGCGGCTTCGGCCGCTTCGTAATGGGCGTTAGCCGATTGAATGAGTTCTTCGACTGTTGCGTCTATCTCGATTGCGGGTGTGTCAACCCCAGTTGACGGAACTTCTTCACTAACGGGTTCTATTCCTTCATCAACCACAATTTCGATTGGGGCCGCGTCTAGCAAGGCGGCCAACGCCCCATCCAGCGTGGTGTCCATAGCGATGCGCGTGTCGCTAGCGACGATGACTCGCTTTAGCTCTGGCAGGGCGCTGGTGTCTGATTGCAGGTAAATCGGTTCTACGTACAAGAAGCTCTCGTTGATGGGGATAACTAACAAATTACCGCGAATGATGCGCGAACCACGCTGATCCCACAGCGAGAACTGCTGCGAAATTTCTGGTTCCTGGTCAATGCGGCCTTCTACCTGAATGGGGCCAAAAATCAACTCTTGCTTGGGCAGTTCATAAACGACAAGTTCGCCGTAATGGGGCAAGTCGTTACGGGCAGCAGCCCAGGCGATCATGTTGTCTTTTTCAGCCGGGTTAAACGGCTGAATGAGCAAGTATTCTGGTTCGCTATCACCGGGCAGCGGCATGGTGACGTAGTACGGTTCTATCGGTTGGGGCTGTTGTTCCGTATCAAATATCTCGTTGGGAATTTGCCACTTATCTTCCTGGTTGTAGAAGACGCGCACATCCTCCATGTGGTATTTGAGGTATTGCCGCATCTGGACGATGAACATCCCTTCCGGGTAGCGGATATGGCTTTGCAATCCTTCGGGCATCTCATCGAGAGTTTTGAAGAGGTTGGGGAAGGCGTTGGCGTAGGTTTGGATGATGGGATCGGCAGCGTCGGCGATGTAGTAGGTGATGTTTCCGTCGTAGGCGTCTACGGTGATTTTGACGGCGTTACGAATGTAGTTGACGCCATTGCTGGGGGTGGCGTAGGGGAATTTATCGCTGACGGTATAGGCATCGAGCATCCAAACGAGACGGCCGTTCCAGACCACAATGTACGGATCGTCATCCAACTCAAGGAAGGGAGTCACCTGCTTCACCCGCTCCACAATTTGACGATGAAACTGTACTTTTGTGCCGCCGTCAATCTCATCGCTGAGCAGCACATTGGTGTCGCCCAGGCGAATGGCGAAGGCCAACCGCTTGAAGAAGCTGTCCAACGGCACGCCGCCGTCGCCGTCATAGCTGGTGTAGACATTCTCGTTGCCGCTGGGATAGTTAAACTCTTCCCGGCCACTGCTGACAAAGACATGGTCGTCAGTCATCTCGCCATAGTAAATTTCCGGCCGGTCAATTGCCAAATCGATGTTGATTTGGGGCGGCAAATCTTTGATGAAGAATTCAGGCTGGCCGTCGCTCGTAATCTGGTCTACGGGGTTCATGACAATGCCATACCCATGCGTAAATTCCAGATTGCGGTTGACCCAGGAGGAGAAGGGCAGGTCGGCCTTGTTCAGTTCGCGGGCGGCCAGCATTACCTGACGCTGCTTGCCATCAATCTCGTAGCGATCGATGTCTACTTCGCCAAATTGATAGTAGGTGCGGAGCGCTTGCAATTGGGTGTAGGTATCCTGAAGCGGTCGGTAATCCCACAAGCGTACGTTATTCAAGACAGATTCATTTTCAGCTAAATCTTGGGCAGTCAGGTCAGAAATGTCGCCAAACGGCCGTGTCTCTACCTTATCCAGCCCAAACGCCAGCCGGGTAAATTCGATGTTGTATTCGATATACGGCCGTTCCCGTTCAATCTCATTCGGTTCCACCGCATACCGCTGGAGCAAGCCGGGATACAGCCCGCCCAACAGCAAAGAAGCCGCCAACCACAACCCGCCCATCACCGCCGCCAGACGCAAATTAGCCCGGAAGATGTTGTAGGCCACAGCCAGCGCCGCTAGAGCCATCAGAATCAACTGCGCCCGCAGCGCCCAGATAGAAGCATTCATATCGGTGTAGCTGGCCCCAAACACAACCCCGCGCGGCGAATAAAGCAGTTTATAGATGTCAAGCGCATAACCGGCCGCCCACAATCCCAACCAAACGGCAATGACCAGAGCCGCGTGTTGGCGTAGGGCCGGCAGCGTTTGCGGCCGCCATTGGCCGCGTTGAATGTCCGGCAAAAAGTTAATAGCGTAAATTATTAGCACGCCAACTATCGTCATGAACATGAGCGAGAGCAGCCAGCCTTGCAAAAAGTTGAGCACGGGCAGCTCGAACAAGTAAAAGCTGATGTCTTTGGCAAAGATGGGATCAACAGCGCCAAAATCAACGCGGTAGAAATAACGTAGAAACGCTTCCCATTGGGCCGCGCCGCTGCTGGCAAAGCCGAAGGCCAAAAACAATCCGGCGCCGCTGATAAGCCATTTAATTCCGCCAAATTGGAGCAGATTGGGGTTAAAGGGCGGCGTGGCTTGAATGGCGCGGCGGCGGGCGATGTGCCAGTTTGCCAGTAAAACGGCCGTTGCCAACGCAAAGGCGACGATAAAACTAACTACCTGAATCGCCCACTGCTTAAACCAGACATTTTGGTAAGTCAGTTCGCTAAACCACAACCATTCGGTGTAGGTGGTGACAATCCAACTCAGGCTAAGGAATAGCAAAACTATTAGAGCAAAAATCCAAAAGGAGCGATTTTGCCAGAAAGGACGGCCGGCGCCGCGCGGTTGAAAGGGGGGACGACCGTTGCCCGGCCCATCATCGCCATTGCCTCCCCTGTCCTCATCGCGGTTCCAACCGGCCTCTTCAAACGCCCGGCGAAATGCTTCGGGAATATCATCAAATCGGTCACGACTCATTGGTCTCTCCTAAAAGGCGGATGGCGATTTAGACTTGCCATGTGCAAACTTTGCGCTTGCCATCTGCCGCTTGTATACATGTTTCATCACATTATCCCACAATTTGCTTAATGTGGCGTAAGAGATAGCGATGAGTTTGAATAATATGCTGCTTCTTGACAAAATCATATACTAGATATATGATATATATAGTTCAGGCAAATCGTTTAACTATAAACCATATTATGAGCTACTCACTAGCATTTTCGCAAGCAGTTATCATGGTTATTTTTGTGGCCGATAAGGTGCAGCAAGGATTTTATGATTTCGTGCCCACTAAGCAGTTATCAGAATCGTTGAACATGGCCCGGCCAACGGCCGTAAAAATACTCAGCAGCTTAACTGGCGCCGGCATCATCGAAACCCGCGAAGGGGCAAAAGGCGGCGTGCGCCTGGCCGTCGCCCCCGCAGATGTGACAATTCTGGACGTGTTTGAGGCCATTGAATCCGGCAAGCCGCTGTTTCGGCACGATTATCGGCTGCGCGTAACCGGCGAAAAACCAACCCGCGCCCAACAAGAGGTCATGACGATCCTTAATGCGGCTGAAGCGGCGATGAAAACGCAATTAGGAGGTGAAACGATAGCCGATTTGCTGAATGCGTTGAACAAATAGCGCGTTCTTTTTTTGCCCATAACTATATATTATAAATATATAGTTTAATCATTTTAGCCATAATACAAGGAGATATTATTAGCTGCTCGTAGTTAGCCACGTAGTCTTCGGAGTGGCGTCATCCAACGGTACTCCGTCGCTGAACTGCGCGACTACGTACCTTACTACGAACATGTTATACAAGCTGCTCGTAGTTAGCCACGTAGTCTTCGGAGTGGCGTCATCCAACGGTACTCCGTCGCTGAACAGCGCGTCTACGCACCTTACTACGAACATGTTATACAAGGAGATTTAATCGTGAGAAAATTACAAATCATTTTAATCATCATTGGCATCGTGCAGGTAATTCTGGGACTCTTTTATCTATTCGCCCCGCTGCAATTCTTAGCCATGATGGGACATTCTGTGCCGCCAGCGGATACCGCCTACCCGTTGGGCATGTTAGCGGCGCGGTTTTTGGCTTATGGGGTCGGATTATTTGTCATTGCCCGCGCTCCGGCAAAACATCTTTTTTGGATTAACAATATGATTCTTATCCAGCTAATCGACCTGGCAGTCGGCGTTTATTACACAGTCAGCGGCGTTGTCGGGTTACAACATTCTGGTTTCCCCATGTTTAACGCCACGCTCTTCATATTATTGTTGTGGTTGTGGCGCCCCAAAATGGCGCCAAAGCAAATCTAAAACAAAAAGCGGGCTTGGCGATTGTGCCAAGCCCGCTTTCTTTTCCTCTCGCCTTAAGAAATTATTCCAACGCGATCAATTCGCTAATTCAACCGGTTCCCCGCCGCATCCACCGCAATCAGCCGCAGCCCATCCGGGTCCGGCAGCGATTCATCCGGTATCCAGGGCGCCAGACAAGCC
>JANTGY010000219.1 GCA_024762695.1 Anaerolineae bacterium | reverse complement strand
CCACCCCACAGCCCACCTTCACTCCGCCGGCGCTGCCCCAAACTGCGCTGGACGAGCATTATTGGCTGCGCCGCCCCATCCCCGAAGGCGGCACGGTGTGGACTGACAAAGTGTACCCGTATGGCAGCACGCGCGGGGGGACGCTCGATCCCCATCATGGCGTAGAATTCTATGTGCCCACCGGCACCCAAATCTTGGCCGCCGCCAGCGGTACCGTGCGCGTCGCCGGCGCCGATGATGTTATCGTCTATGGGCCGCACGCCAATTTTTACGGCAACGTCGTCATTCTCGAACACGATTCTCAATGGAATGGCCAAGCAATTTTCACGGTATACGGCCACCTTTCCGAAATCCTGGTTGGCGAAGGGCAGCATGTCAATGCCCAGGATTTAATCGCCATTTCCGGCGGAACCGGCGTGGCCGATGGGCCGCATCTCCATTTTGAGGTGCGCCAGGGGCAAAACAGCTACGACGCCACCCGTAACCCGCTGCTCTGGCTGTGGCCGTTCCCTGACCGGGGAACAATCACCGGGCGCGTAACTTTTGCCAACGGTGGGCTGGCCTACGAAGCGCCGGTGCGTGCCGTGCGCGTAGACGCGCCTTCGGTCTATGCCGCCACCACCACCTATGCCGATGACAGCCTAA
The DNA here is from genome assembly GCA_024762695.1 of Anaerolineae bacterium. Lineage (GTDB taxonomy): Bacteria > Chloroflexota > Anaerolineae > Promineifilales > Promineifilaceae > JACKCC01. Next base: position 6,276 of record JANTGY010000219.1, on the reverse strand, counting down.
ACGCCGACACGCAATTCGGGGAAAATTTTGCCCTCGACGACATCGCCGCCGGTTATTATGAAATCATTGTAGATACTGGCAGCCAAAAATATAAAGAAACCGTCTGGGTTTATCCCCGCCGCACCAGTTTTGTGGAAATTGTGATCGGGGAATAACGTGATTGGAGATTAGAGGTGGTAGATTAGATTCCTCTCCAATCTACCACCTCAATGTACGCATTATGAAACATCATCAAAAAATCAATCTGATTCTCGCCTGGCTGACGCATCTCATTACGGCATCGGGGGCAGTTTGGGGCCTGTTGGCGCTTCGGGCCATCAGCCGCCATGATTTCATTGCCGCTTTTTGGTTTATGGCTGCGGCCGTTATTGTGGATGCGGCCGATGGCACATTGGCGCGACGGGTTAACATCAAACAAACCATCCCGCAAATTGACGGCGCGCTGCTGGACAATATCGTCGATTATTTGAATTATACGATTGTGCCCGCCTATTTTGTACTGGAAAGCAACCTGGTTTCCGCTCCGCTGCGGCTGCCGTTGGCGGCGCTGATCGCGCTAACATCGGCCTACCAATTCACCCAGGCCGATGCGAAGACGGCCGATCACTTTTTCAAAGGGTTTCCCAGCTATTGGAATGTGGTCGTGTTTTATATGTTTCTGTGGAGCCTATCCCCAACGGCCAATGCGATCACACTGGTTGTATTTGGCGCGCTCATTTTTGTGCCCATCAAATACGTCTATCCATCACGGATGGATTTCCTGACGCATCAGCGCGGATTGCGGCGGCTGATGCTGACAATAACGATCTTGTGGGGCGCGGCCTCGGTCGCGCTGTTGTGGATTTATCCGCAAACCAGCCCGCCGGTGACGACGTTTATGCTGGCTTATGTCCTGGTTTATGTGTTGATTAGCCTGTATCGGACGTTTGTGCCGTTGGGAGATGAGAAACCGGAACCGCAACGGATAAGGCAGCGCATTAAGCGCCGTCTCTTTCCAAGAGTAAGCGAATAGCAATGCGGTCTAACCAACGGTCGGGGAGCCATTGGGGGAGCAGCCAATTCAGCCATTTTTGGCGCACAACGGGATAGCGGGCGCGCGGCCGTTTGCTTTCCAGCGCCTGGCGGATGGTGTCGGAAACGGCCGTTACCGGCATCCCATTTCGTCCCCTTTCGATGATATATTTTTGCGTGTTCAGCGCCGCTTTCTCATAATCCGTGCCGATAAACGGCGACGAGTCTATCTCTTCCGCTTTGTCCCAAATGGGCGTCTGGATGGGGCCGGGATTGATGCCGATGACTTTAATGTCGTAGATGCTCATTTCACGCCGCAGGGTGTCAGTCAGCGCTTCCAGGGCATGCTTGGAGGCGGCGTAAGCGCCAAAGAAGGGGTAGGCTGTGCGCCCGCTGACGGAGCTGATATTGATGATACGGCCTGGGGAACGGGAACCATTCGCCGCTTTTAACAGGCGCCAAAAAGCCTGGGTCACAGATAATACGCCAATGACGTTGACTTCTAACTGCCAGCGCACTTGCTCCAGCGTTAAGTGCATGAGCGGGCCAGGAACGGCAATACCAGCGTTGTTGATGAGGCCGAAGAGACCGTCTTGGCCGACTGTTTCCGTGACTTGGGCGACGGCCGTTTTCACCGCCGCCTCATCCGTCACATCAAACAACAAGGGGGTAAACTGCTCGCCCAACGCATTTTTTACCCGATCCGCGTCCGCTTGCTTACGCACGCTGCCAAAAACATGATAACCATGCGCGATTAAGTCGCGGGCGGCATCGTAGCCAATGCCGGTGGAGGAGCCAGTGATGAGGATGTGTTTGGTTGGTGTCATAAGGTGTTCGTCATGCGTCATGCGTCTTTCATCTTTCGTCTTTCGTCTTTCGTCTTTCGTCTTTCGTCGTGCGCTTTGACATGATGACGTTATGACGCACGACGCAAGAGAGAATAACCGATAACAGCCAGCACGATCCCCTCTATCAAAATACCCCCCACCCAAATCACGCCAAAATCAAACCAGAACTGCTCTGGAAAGAGGCGGATGAGCGAATCGGTATAGGCAAAAGTCCAGGAACCGGGCGGGAAAAGGATTTCGTGGAATTGGACGAAGACGAAGTTCCAGGCGGCGCCGATGAGAATGCCGACAACTATTAAAATGCCCGCCGTCAGAAGGCCGCTGTGCATGATGGTTTTGTAGCCGAGGGTGCGGGTCATGGGCTGAGTCAACAGAAAAGCCAGACCGCCAATGACAATAACGGCCAAAATCCAGCCAACCCGTTTGAAGGCGTCGGCAACGATTTTTACATCGAGCATGTGGCTAATTTCACCATCGTTGTACAGGGGTTGATCGGTTCCGGGCAGACGCAGCTCTTCCAACATGATGATGGTTTCTTCGGCTGGGTCGGGATGGCGCAGGTAGGCCAATGTCGCATCGGCGAGGTCGAGTCGTTCCTGGTCGGTAAAACCATAGCGGTCGGGGGCGATACGGCCGTATTCAAATTCCGGGTAGCTGGGCGAATCCCAGGCAATGACGGTTCGCATCGTCACAACGGTCAGCAAAAACGGCGTGGCGATGATGATGAGCCAGCGGATGATAATGTTGATTAGTTTTGTATTCATATTGGATAATCAGGGTACCTGGATGCGATTTCGCAACTTCTTGACAACTTCAGGGCTTAACCCTTCTTCCGGGTCAACGGATTCACGCTCGTCCATCACTCGTTCAATTTCATCAAACGACGCCTGCCCTAACCCTTGCAGCAGAGCCGTATAAGCAGCCCGCTGTTCGGCGACAGCTTTCTCCGGCAAAGGTTGAACCGTATAGGACAGCGTTGCCTGCTGTGTGAGCGCATAAACCACATATTGATTAAGCGATATATTCTCCCTGCTGGCTAATACCCTCAGCCGGTCATGGAGCGTGTCTGGTAAACGTAACGTTAATCGACTCATCGGTTTCTCCAAATAAAATTATTCCGCCAATAGGCGAACAAACTCGACAGGCGTCATTACTCGCAATCCCAACGCTTGCCTCGCCATTTGAAAGTCGCGTATATTCGATGTAATGACCGCTGCGCCTGCATTCATCGCGCAGTCAATAACGTGTTCATCGCCTGGGTCTGGCGAACTAGGCCGCCATGAAAAATAAACAGGCACAAACACGACTCTGGACAACAGCGTTCCCAATAGTGGCTGTATGCGCTGCCAGCGTTTCTGCGAGAGCTTGCGAGATAAAACATCGCCATATTCATAAGCCAGCGCGTTGGAAACAGAAACTTCGAACAATCCTGCTAACCAAGCGTCAATGATCAAACCGGCTGCGCCGCCTTGTTTAGTCAACCCTTCAGAAATGATATTGGTATCAATAACAACGCGGGAGGGGAATACAGCCATCATGGCATTATTATAGCGCCGTATCCGATGTCATAGCAACTATTCCCAGGATTTTGTTCAACCGCTAGGGTAACTCAACATCCCATCACTGCCCTAGCCCGGGCAGGCCGGTCGCCCCTTCTTGCAGCAAATAACGGATGACGAGGGAATCGACGATGGTTTCGACGGGGGCGCGTTCGTCGGTAAAGATGACGTCGGCGGGGGTTGTGGGGACGAGGTGGGTGACGGCCGTTTCCATCGCCGCCCGCAACAAAGGATCAACCGCGCCCAGTCGGGCCAAATTACGCGCTAGATTGTCGGGCGTCGTGGGTTGGACAGTGGCAACCAAAATCGTATTGAGCGAACCGGGCACGTCAATGGCGTGAACCGTCGGGAAGACCGCCAACAGTGTAGCGGCAATAGCGTCTACCAGACGGCGGTCGTTGGGCGCGCGGCCCACATTGATGGCCGTTACGCCATCGTCCGTCAAATGCGCCTTCACTTCGCCAAAAAATTCGCGGGTGGTCAGATGCCAGGGAATGTAGGGAACTTTGTAGGCGTCGATGGTGATGAGGTCGTATTGGGCTGTGAGTTGGTTGAGTTGGTAACGGCCGTCGCCCACAATCACATTGATATTCGGTTCCGTCAGGTCAAAATAATCACGCCCGGCCTGGACGATGGCCGGATCAAGCTCAATGCCATCAATGGGGATGGGGCCGAACACGCGCGTCATTTGTTTGGGAATTGTGCCTGCCGCCAGGCCGATGACGGCCATACGCTGCGAGTCAGGCTGCGCGGTGAAATAGGGCGCGGCCAACATGATGCTCCACACGGAAACGCGGGGCACGCGCCCGCCATCGCAGTAAAAGGAGTGATAGGCTTGCCCTTCATTAAGCAGTAAATAGTTGCAATCCTCCTGGCGAATGACCTGGATGTAGTTGTATGGGGACTCGGTCTCAAAAATCTGATCGTCGTAGGCTTTGATGCCGCCCTGTGTCCAAATTAGGACAACAGGCAGCAGAATAACAGGCAGCAGCAAACTGAAAACTTTGGCGCGGGATTGGGTTTGCCAGAGGCCGATTAGACCGACCACCAGTAACAAGCTGCCAAAAATGACGGCCGTCACCCTTGACCCCAACAACGGAATCGCAAACAAAACCGGCAAGTACGTCCCCAGCAGGCTGCCCCAGGTAGAGATGGCATAGATGCGCCCGCTGATGCGCCCGGCCTCGGCCACATCGGTGACGGCCAGCCGGATGGCAAAGGGGGAGATGCAGCCCAGCAGCGTCACCGGCACGGCCAGCGCTACAATCACGCCGACCAACGAGCCGGCGATGGCGTTGACGTTGATGGCGGCCATCGCCGATGCGGCCGTTTTGAGGATGACGCTGGTGAGCAGCAGGAAGAACACGCCGGCAAATCCGGAGAAGGAGACGAGGGCGTAGAAGGTGGAGAGATACGGCCGTTTATCCGCCCAGCGCCCGCCGATGAAATAACCAACCGTCAAAAACAGCAAAACCAGTCCAATCACATTAGCCCAAACGATGTTGGACGTGCCATAAACAGTTTGCAGCATTCGGCTGGTGGTAAATTCGATGGCCAACGTGCTCATTCCGGCGATGAAGACGGTGAAGTAAAGGTATTTGCGATTGCGGGTTGCTAGCTGCTTGTTGTTGGGATCGGTTTGCATAATGACAGGAATTATAGCGGGGAAAAGGGATTCAGGCAGTTTACAAAATCAAGGCCACAGTGGGCGGATTTTCGGGGGAACGGCCGTCTAGCCATGCTTCGGCGCCAATCTCATTCATGATGGCCGCGCCTTCGGCCCACAACTTATCCCGCTGCCGCCCTGATGATAGGACAGCCAAGCGCAGCAAACAACGGCCCTCCTCCAACTTCCGCCCATATTGGCGCGCCTGCGTCAACGCTTGTTCCATCAAATCAATCGCTTCGGTTGGGGCAGCAAAATGAGCGCGGCAGCGCAAAATTAAGCCTTGCAAAGCGGGCGAATCTAACTTTTCAGCAATCTCCATGGCCTGGGCAACGGCCGTTTCCGCCTCCGCCCGCCGCCCCAGCCCGTCAAGACAATAACTCAAAAAAATATACGACTCGGCCAGTTGAAGCTGCAATCCCAATGATTGCAACCGGGCAATAGATTCTTCTAGCAAGGGTAAAGCAGTCGCAAAATTGCCCAAGTACAGTAAGGCCATAGCCCGATTGCCGTTGGCGCGATCGATTTCAGCCGCATCATCCGCTTCCTGAGCCAGCGCCAGGTGACGCTCGGTGTAATTCAACGCCTGCGCCAGCGTTCCCCGCGAGAAAGAGATAGCGCATAGATTGCCCATTTCGTTCATCATGCGCCAGCGGGCGTTGAATGTTTCGGCCATTTGCAGGCTTTCCCGAATCGCCTCCTCCGCGTCATTCAGCCGGGACATGCTCCAGTAAACGATGCCCAGATTGCCGCGCGTTGCCGTTTCCAGGTACTGGTCGCCCAGGTCGGCATAAATGGCGATGGCTTGCTGCAAAGCGGTTACGGCCGTTTCATACACATCGGCGGCCCAAAACATGGTGGCCTGGTCGGTGTAAAGCGTTGCCAGCAAGTGACGGTCGGTTTGGGGCAGCGCCAACATCTGCTCGATTAACCTCTGAGCGCGTTGGGCGGCTTCCGCAGCACGGCCGTCATACCGCATAAAAATCATGCGCCGCAACAGGAGATGACCAGAAGCCTCTAATCGCTCCTGTGCTTCGGTTACAAAATGAGCCTTATCCAATTGGTTTTCTAACTGGGCCAGCAAACGGCGAGCTTCATCGTTGCGACCCAACCGATTGAGGGTGAGGATGGCCCGGCTGCCAGCGGCGGCCCAGGGAGCGACAGCCCGGTTTTCCCAGGCTAAATTCATCGC
>JANTGY010000218.1 GCA_024762695.1 Anaerolineae bacterium | reverse complement strand
ACCACAATCGAAAGGCTCAAATCCAGGCCGCTGGCAGTGGCGATGAGAATGCCGCCGATCGCCGCAATAATCCCGGCAATCGCCCAGGAGATGCCAAAGACGCGGTTGATGCGGATGCCGACGCTTTGCGCTGTTTCATGGTCTTCGGCGGTGGCCCGCATGGAAAGGCCGGTGCGCGTGTATTGGAAAAAGAGGGCCAGGAGGATGACGCAAACCATCGCCGCCACGAATGACCAGACCAGATTTTGCTTCAAAATGACGATGATGGGATTGCCGTTGTACTCAAACGGCAGCGTGATTTTATACGGGTCAGTGACGCTGAAAATGGCGGGGAAGCCGCGTTGAGTCGTGCCGAAGATGAGGATGGTCAACCCTTGCAAAAACTGGCTCAGCGCCAGGGTCATGAGGATGATGGAGAGGAGCGGCTGGCCGGTCATGGGGCGCAGGGTTAGGCGCTCGATGAGCAGCCCTAGTCCGACGGAAATGAGCAAGGCTGCGATGATGGCTAGCCACAGGGGCAGCCCCATTCCCTCGTCAGACCAAAACCACCAGGTCATCGCCGCGCCGATGAGGAGCATTTGCCCATGGGCAAAGTTAAAAATCTCGGAGGATTTGAAGACGAGGACGATGCCCAGCGCGATGAGGGCGATTGGCCCGCCGTTGAGCAAGCCGGTCATTGCAAATTGGGGTAAAAGTTGCCAGTTCATAGTTTCATTTATGGGGTAGTTGGAAAATAAAGGTCAGCCGATCTGCCAATTTCACGCCATCCATCTTCAGTTATATTGCCCCACGTTATAATACCTCTGTATGCTTTGTAACTAGGCCAAGTTCCTAATTCTGAAAACCAAGCGCTTATATCGGTTATGTTCTCAACAATACAATCCTCTTGATTATTGAACGAGCAATAGTAATCGTATGTTGTATACTCAGCTTGGCAGTCTATCGCATAAGTAAAATGTATAGTTACCCCATAACCGAATTTCTTGTCAATAGTATAGCTTTCTCCGCAGGAGATGGATTGTTGTGTCATTTCTAAAGGCAACGTAACAAGTATTAGCGCATAAGCCAATGAATCCTGCATTTCTTCTGTAAGTTGGTATCCAGCATCTATTGCTAATTGAGAAAAATCTCCTGGCATCCGATAATCTTTGCCTTGCCGAGAAGCCATAATAAGCAATTCCTCTGTATCGCATGGTTCACTGCAAACTGTTTTTGTGTCATACAAGATTACATACAAATGGGTTTCTGGAAATGATTGATGGAAAAGCGGATTGTGAAATTCATGGGAAAAATAGTAATCAAATGGTGAGCTAGGGTTGTAAAACAACTCTTGCGCTCGTTGACTAATAATCTCGCGCTTCATCTCGAAAGTATCCGGGTTTTCTGGAGTGACTGCCCAGGACGGAGTCATCAAATCTATGTCTGGAGTAGCGTCTTCCAATCCAGCTTCAATTTGCCATTTGTTTATCCTCTGATTCAGAAATAGCAAAAGTATAATGATTGCACCGCCTGTTGCCATAAAAAGAACAAATTTCAATTTCATTGTCATGACAACACAACTTTCACCGAGGTTTCGATGGTGGCTTCACGGCCGTTTCAACACCTAACCGCCGCCTTAACATTCACCACCTCATCCAAACAAATCAGCATGGGAACCCGTTCTAATCAATATCAACACACCCTCTGTCAATTCATAAATGAGCAGCCAATCCGGTTCAATGTGACATTCGCGCGATCCTTTGTAGCCGCCCACAAGGGCATGATCGCGGTATTTTGGTTCTAAGGCAAATCATGAGCCAACTGCTCAATAACCATCTTAAAATCGCCAAATTGTTTGCCCCGCTTCTTGGCGCGTTTGACATCCTTTTTGAACTGCGTTGTTTGTTGGATAGTTCGCATCAAATGTCTAAATCTTCAAAAAGGGTTTCCGTATCGTCAAAACTTTCCAGGTTGTAACGCGCTTTGGCTTCGGCCAATGCTTGCTGCGTTTCTTCGTTGGGCAGCTTAACCGCGAAAGGTAAGCCGCGCTGCAATGCCACTTGCTTATAAAAGAGCGTAATCGCCTGGGTCGTGGTTAAGCCAAGCTCTTGAAAAATCTGCTCGGTATTCTGTTTTAGTCCGGGATCAATTCTTGCTGAAATAACGGCCGTTTTCATTCTGTTTTTACCTCAATCGCTGAATTTGTACTGCCATCGTGTACTCATTGTACAGCAAAGCAGGTCGTTTGTATACTTTTTACCCTAGCGATGCAATTTTCACTGAGGTCTCAATCGTCGCTTCACGGCCGTCTTGATACCGCACCGTTGCCTTCACATTCATTAAATTTGCAGCTATTCCCTAAATAATTGCATATAGTCAAAAAACATATACAGACGATTGCGTTTATGTCCTGTAATCTCTCGCAAAATTCCAAATTTAATGAAATCGTCTATTAATCGGTTGGTCGTATTGATTGGCGTGCCTAATCGGGAACTAACCTGGCTTACATTGACAATAGGATTTTTATACAGCGAACGCATTAAGTTTTGAGCGTTGGCTTGTTTGCGTTGATGGAAAAGAGGCATCTTTTCCCTTTCTATTTGTTCTTTTAACGTCAGAATCTCTTTGAATACGTGAATTGATCGTTGAGATGTTTCTTTGACGCCCTGCAAAAAGAAATGCAACCAGACTAACATATTGTTGGCTGTTCGCACGGCCGTCAAACGCTCGTAATAATCTTCTTTATTTCGCTCAAAGAAATCCGAAAGATACAGGGCTGGCTTGGTTTGTAACCCAAAGTTAATCATGTACAACACAATTAGCAATCTTCCCAAACGGCCGTTACCATCCAAAAATGGATGAATGGTCTCAAACTGATAATGAATCATGCCGATTTTTAGTAAATGCGGAACATGAACATCCTCATTGTGCATGAATTTTTCCAGGTCACTCATGAGATCGGGGATTCGGGTATGGTGCGGCGGGACAAAGGCGGCTTGTTCCAAGTTGCTGCCAATCCAATTTTGGCTACGGCGAAACTCACCTGGCAGTTTATGCTTACCGCGCACGCCTTGCAACAAGATGCGATGCGTATCTCTGAGCAAACGATTGGATAAAGGAATTGTTTGCAGTTCGTTTACTGCGTAATGAATAGCTTGAATATAATTTTGGACTTCATGCCAATCATCGCGCTTCTCAGGGTTTATATCTTGCTCTTCGATTAAAGCTTCTTCAATATTTGTTTGCGTTCCCTCAATGCGGCTTGAAGTTGTAGCCTCTTTGGCAATGTGCATTTGAATAAAAAAGTCCACATCGGGAACTAACTGCGAAAACGCATTCAGTTCACCCAGCAGCCGGCTGGCATCATCTAGTAACAAAATAAGAATTGGGTCTGTGATTTCCCATGATTGATTGATCAATGCAGGCAAGAAGCTCTTGTACTGGTATTGTTGTTCATATTGCCCAGCGTTAAATTCAGTTACGTTCATAAATCAATCGTTCATCCAATCTAAAACAGGCCCCATATGTCCAAAACCACCCCTGTAATGGAATTATAAAAACACATATTTCCATTTTTGTCCACTTTTGGACACAAGGGTTCAATTACCCCAACGACGCAATTTTCACCGAGGTTTCAATGGTTGCTTCACGGCCGTCTTGATACCTAACCGTCGCCTTCACATTCACCAGGTCCGAGTCGCCATACATCGCTTCAATAATTTCGTCATATTTGTCGTAGAGGACATTGCGGCGCAGCTTGCGGGAGCGAGTCATCTCCGCTTCATCGGCGTCAAACTCCTTGTGCATGAGGACAAAGCGACGCACGCGCCCTTTTTCCGGCAAACTCTCATTCACATCCGATACAGCGGCTCGAACCAGTTCGTACACCTCATCCTTCTGCGAGAGGTCGATAAAGGTCGTGAAGCCCAGGCCGCGCCGTTCGGCCCAGTTGGCGACATTGCCAAAATCCATGACGACGAGCGCGGTGGCAAACGGCCGTGTCTCATCCCCCACCGCCATCACATCCCGAATGTAGGGGCTGAACTTCAGCCGCCCTTCCACAAACTGCGGCGAAAACTTCTCCCCATTGGCCAGCGTGATCATGTCCTTCACCCGATCCAGATAAATGAGGTGGCCGTCGTCGTCAACATAACCCGCATCGCCCGTGTGGAACCAACGACGGCCGTCTTCATCCACCGTCAACGCTTCGGCCGTCGCCGCATCATTCTTGTAATACCCCTGAAAAATCGAGGGGCCGGTCATCAAAATCTCGCCCGATTCAGCGATTTTTACATCGGCACCGGGAGCCGGCTTGCCCACACTGGCAAACTTGATGTCCCCGTCCCGATGCAGCGTCAGCCCGCCCGTCACCTCCGTCGAGCCGTACACCTGCTTCAAATTCACGCCCAGCGCATGGAAAAAGCGAATCACATCCGGGCTTAACGCCGCGCCGGACGTGTACGCCGTGCGGATATTGGTCATCCCCATCTGGTTACGCAGCGGCCCAAACACCGTCAAATCGCCCAGCGCATAGGCCAAACGCAGCCCCAATCCTTCCGCTTCCTGGCTAAATTTCTTATCGGCCATTTTGTAGCCAACCGGCAAGAACCATTCATACAATTTGCGATTGAGCCAGGTGGTGTCGTTAATTTTGACCTGCACCATCCCTACCAGCGATTCCCACAGCCGCGAGTTGTACAAAATATTTTCCGGCGCAATCTCGCGCACATTTTCGCGCACCGTTTCCGGTTCTTCGGGGAAGTTGATGATGATGCCCGTGTAAACATGCGGCGCAATCCCCAGCGCATGTTCGCCAATCCAGCCCAACGGCAGCAGGCTGATGTGATTATCCGTGTCGGCGCGGGGGTCGGCTTCCTGAAACATGGCCGCATTTTGCACCAAATTGCCATGACTGAGCATCGCTCCTTTCGGCAGCCCGGTCGTCCCCGATGTGTAGCAAAGAACAGCCAAATCTTCCTCTTTCCCCAGCCGCGCTTCGGTATCGAAGCGATCCGGTTCCTTCTCGGCCAATTCGCGCCCCATCGCCTGGACTTCTTCAAAGGAGATGAGCCAGGGTTCATCATAGCTCCACAACCCCTTTTCGTCCCAGTAAATGACGCGCTTGACATTGGGAACTTTCTCCCGAATCTCCAACATCTTGTCGCACTGTTCCTGATCCTTGGCCATCACAAACGTCGAATCGCTGTGGCCGACGACATAGGCCACCTCATCGGGAATGGCATCGGTGTAGATGCCTACCTGCGCCGCCCCAACGGCCTGCAGAGCCAAATAGCCCCACAGATACTGCCGGTCGTTATCGCCAACAGTGCTGACTTTATCGCCGCGCTGCACGCCCAACGCAATCAAGCCTAACGCAAAATCGCGCACATTTTCATAGGAATCTTGCCAACTGTACTCCTGCCAGATGCCAAATTCTTTCTGGCGCAGCGCGATTTTGTCACGGCCGTATTTTTCGACTTGCTGTAGAAAGTATTGAGGTAACGTTTGTGGGTTTTGCATAATGGTCAATTGTTAATTGTCAATGGTCAATTGTCAACGACGCTTCATTGATAATTGGCAATTAGCCATTGACCATTGACAATTTTTTAGGCTTGTCCTAAATACGCCTGAATCACTGTTTCATCATTCTTGATGGCATCGGGCGTGCCGTCGCCGATTTTGACGCCGAAGTCGAGGACAACGACGCGGTCGGAAATGTCCATCACCAGCCCCATGTCATGCTCAATGAGGACGACGGTGATGCCCCGCCGTTCGTGGATGTCGAGGATGAAGCGAGCCATATCTTCTTTTTCTTCCACATTCATCCCGGCCATTGGTTCGTCCAGCAGCAGCAAATCAGGCTCCAGAGCCAGGGCGCGGCCTAATTCAATGCGCTTGCGCAGACCGTAGGATAACGCGCCAACGATAGCTTTGCGGATGTGGGCGATTTCGAGAAAGTCGATGATTTCTTCTACCACTTCGCGGTGGCGGACTTCTTCGCGCTGCGCTTTGCCCCAGTACAATGCGCTCTGGATGCCATTTTGCGCCATGTGAATGTGGCGGGCGGCCATTAAGTTGTCCAATGCGCTGAGGCCGGTGTAGAGGGCGATGTTCTGGAAGGTGCGGGCAATGCCCAGCCCCGCGATTTTGTGGGTGGGGGTTTTGGTGAGGTCACGGCCGTTAAACAGAATCTGGCCGCGCTGGGGACGATAAAAGCCGCTGATGCAGTTAAGCATGGAGGTTTTACCGGCGCCGTTGGGGCCAATGATGGCCCGGATTTCGCCTTTTTTCACTTTGAAGCTAACGTCGGAAAGAGCGGCCGTTCCCCCAAAGCTTAAAGAGACATTGTCAACAGTGAGCAAATTTGAGTCCGAATTCATGCTGCCTCAGTTTGAACAGTGGTCGGTTTTCAGTGATTGGGCGCTCAACAGTCAGATAACCATTGATGCCATGCCCTGCATTAGATAAACACTTCTAGGCGTATGAAGTTGTGGCTAAAAAGTATGGATGGTCCTTCAACCTCTTTCATAAAAGTTATCATAAGCGGGGGATATGGGCAAGTGAAGCGAAGTGACGGAGTGGCGGAGTGGCGAAGCAAATGACAGCTTCGCCACCTCGCTACCCCGCAACTCTTGCCGCTTGCAAACTTGCACAGTTGCCCCTGAATAGGCACAATCCGCCTTACTATGTCACGAACGACGCGGATTGTGCGCTTGCGACAGCGCACGTTTGGTAAACGAAGGCAGGGAACGCGGATAAGTTTGCGTTGGCTGGGTAGTATTGTGTTGGTAATGATGTTAGGGCTAACGGCCGTCACCCTCACCGCCTGGTTTGTAGGCACGGCCGTTTACACGGCCCTCACCGCCGATTTACCCGAATTCGACCAACTCAGCCAGGTTAGCGAAACGGCCGTCTCCCCCACCCAACTCCTCGCCTGGACCGACGCCAGCCA
>JANTGY010000217.1 GCA_024762695.1 Anaerolineae bacterium | reverse complement strand
TGGGGCCGCTGCCGGCCGAATACGCCGCCACCGGCAAAGTCCGTTTGCGGCAGGGCAGCCGCTCCAAAAATTCTGCGCCGCGCGGCGTGTACCAGACCAGCGAGGGGGAATGGATCGCCGTTTCCGGCTCCACGCCCAAAATGGCGGAGACGTTTTTGACCAGCTACGGTCTCGGCCATTTGCTAAATGATGAACGGTTTGCCACAAATGAGTCACGAGTAAAACACGCAGAGGCGTTGGACGAGGCCATACAATCCGCTATCGGCCGTCGCACCCTGGCCGAAAATCTGAAAATCATCAACAGCAACAAACTCACCGCCATCCACGTGCAAACCATCGCCGACATTGAGCGCGACCCGCACTGGCGAGCGCGTGAACTCACCGTAGATATTCCCAACGATGATGGCGCAGTGCGGATGCACAACGTCGTCCCCCATTTGAGCGGCACCCCCGGCGAAATTCGTTGGCCGGGCGGCCGTTTTGAAGCGCATACGGATGAATTTTACCAGCAGCAGTTCGGTTTCTCGGCGGAACAAATCGAGGCGCTGCGCGAGAAGGGTGTGATTTAAGCGGCGATTATAGTATTTGGAGATTGGAGATTAAATGCGTGTGGAAACGAAAATTGCTGATTTACATTCGGACCGTATTTTAGTACATGGCTATAGTTTGGCGGAGATGGCGGGGCGGTATTCGTTTGGCGATACGATTTATTTGCTGTTGATGGGGGATCTGCCACCGGGTCGGGAAGGGGATTTGCTGGAGGCGATGATGGTGGTCACGGCCGTTCATGGTATCAACTCACCATCCACTCACACTGTCCGGGCGGTGGCCAACTGCGGCGTGCCTTTACAAACGGCCGTTGCCGCCGGGGTGAGCGCCATTGGGGACAAGCACGGCGGGGCGGGGGAAGCGTGCGCCCGCATCTTGCAAGAAGCCGTCGCCGCGCAGCCTGAGGCAGCGCCAGAAACATTGGCGCGGCAAATTGTGGCACTGTCTCGCGCTAAAAAGCAGCGCTTGCCCGGCTTTGGCCATCGTTTTCATGACCCGGACCCGCGTGCCCGGCAACTGCTGGCGCTGGCCGATGAATGGGGCATTAGCGGCCGGTATGCGGCATTGGCGCAAGCTATCGTTATCGCTTTGCAGGAAGTTACGGGGCGGTCCCTGCCGCTGAATGTAGATGGTGCGTTAGCCGCGCTCATCTCAGACATGGGCATGGATTGGCGCGTGGGTAAGGCGATTTTTATTTTGGGGCGTACGGCCGGTTTTATTGCTCATGCCCAGGAAGAGCTGGCGACGGGCAAGCCGTTCCAATTTATCAATCCGGTTGATGCAGCGTATGTGGGGGAGGGGGAACGGCCGTTGCCGGGAAAATCACACGCAAGCATTGAAAAACAATCTTGACACGGGGAAATGTTTACCATACACTTTATCTTACTTATTCCAATGGAAAAACAAAGCGGGACTAGAACTTGCGACCTCTGGAATTTAGGAAAGATGGTGTGATGCAAACAAAAAATTTGCAAGCAATCAAACAATCCAACAGAGCAAGAACGTTGGAATTTATCCGCCAGCGCGAACCCATCTCCCGACGCGAAATTGCCCGCGACCTCAACCTAAGCCCCACAACCGCCTCGGCCGCTGTTGCCGACTTGCTGGAAACCGGATTTATCCGTGAGATTGGGCAAGGTGTATCAACCGGGGGGCGACGGCCGATTTTGTTGGAAATCAATCCCAAAGGCGGCACAATCATCTCGGTAGACATAGCCAGCGCCTTTAATCGGCGTATCATCCGCGCCGCCGCCCTCGACCTTAAAAGCGCCATCCTCACAGAAATCAAACGAGAACAACATATTGACAGCAATGAGGCCATGTTGGCTACCATTCGCGGCATTATCTATGGTTTAATTGCTTCGCCTGATGTGACGCTGCGGGGTGCGGTGGCTATTGGCATCAGCGTACCGGGGTTGGTCAATGCGGAAGCGGGCGAGTTGGTGTTCGCTAACATTAATGTAAAGCATTTGTTGCTGGGGCCGATGTTGACAGATGAATTTCAAGTGCCGGTTTTGTTGCAAAATAGCGAAGATGCCGCTGCTTTGGGTGAATATCGGTTTGGCGTGGGGCAGGGGAGTACGAGTTTAGTCTATCTCAGCATTGGCGCGGGGGTAGGAGCTGGCTTTGTGGTGAACGGCCGTATTTACCAACACGGCCGTACCAGCGCCGGTGAAATCGGCCACATCACGGTTCAGCCGGATGGGCCTGTGTGTGGCTGTGGCAACCAGGGCTGTCTGTCGGCTTTGGTGTCCAGCGAGATGCTGGTAAAGACGGTTCGGGCTGCGCTTGATGGGGGCTATTTGCCGGAAACGGCCGTGCTTTCCTCTGAATCACTTAACATACACCAGATATTGGCCGCCGCCCAAGCTGGAGAACCTCTTTGCCTGGATATTGTCACCAGGGCAGCCGAATGGGTGGGCATTGCTATCGCCAACATCATTAACTTCCTTAACCCGGAAATAATCGTCTGCGGCGGCGAACTATTTGAAAAAAATGATTACTTCTTCTCACTGGTCGAGCAGGTTGTCTGGCGGCGAGCACTGCCAGATTTCATGAATGCCATACACTTGACCCGGTCTTCGCTAGGACGGCGTGCGGGGCTGCAGGGGGTGGCTGTTTTAGCTCTGGATACTTTGCTAAAATCACCCTATCTGATTGTCCAATGATTGACATAAGGAGGTGATGTTTATTAACGATGAACGGCTGATACCTGAGAAACAGATATTTCAACCCTATTTCGTACTGATTGTTTTAGATTAGGAGGATTCAAGAAGATGAAACCGTTAAAGATATTCCTTGTTTTACTAATATTGGCTTTCTTGCTGGCGGCTTGTGGCGGCTCGCAAGCGGTCGAAGAGCCGGCAGTCGAAGAGCCAGCGGTAGAAGAGCCTGCCGCTGAGGAACCAGCCACCGAGGAACCTGCCGCTGAAGAACCGGCGACAGAAGAACCGGCGGCCGCAGAACCCATGGATGAAGAAATCACCATGCGTTACTTTATGTGGGATCCCTCATTTGAAGAGACGGAACAAATCATGGTGGACAAATTCATGGCCGAACATCCTAACGTCACCATTGATTTCCAGACTATCGGCACCCCCGATTACTGGACTAAGTTGGAGGCTCTCTCTGCAGCCAATGATTTGCCCTGCGTTTTCAATATGAGCGCCGGTTTTGTGGATCAATGGATCAGCGATGGTCTGCTGTATGACATTCAGCCTTATGTAGATGCGGATATCAACCCGGATGATTATTACACCGGCGTTTTTGATGTGGTGCGCGATAAGAACAGCGGCGATATGTACGCATTCCCCTTTGCTTTTGTAGAAACAGTGTTGTTCTACAACAAAGATGCGTTCGATGCGGCTGGCGTTCCTTATCCTACTGAAGGTTGGACATGGGCCGAATTCCTGGATGCCGCTCAGAAACTTACCAAGGATGACAATAGTGATGGCGTTATTGATCAATATGGATTTTGGTTCTACGGCCGTTACGCCCACATCGAATCCTGGGTTTACCAGAATAACGGCCGTTTCCTGAATGAGAACAAGACCCGCTTTGCCGCCGATGACAACGCCATCGAAGCGCTGAGCTTCCTCGACTCCCTCATTCACGAATATGGCGTTGCGCCCGAACCCAAAGAGATGGAAGGGATCCGCCAGCAAGACGTATTCCCGCTGGGTCTGGCCGCCATGTGGGTAGATGGGGCCTGGAACATCAATGGCAACCGCGAAAACATCGGCGATCAGTTCAACTGGGGCATTGCACCCATCCCGCGCGGCCCGCAAGCCACAGGCGATGCTGCTTATGGCTGGCCGGACAGCATGGCCATTGCCGCCACCTGCGAACATCCCGATCTGGCCTGGGAATTCATCAACTTCATGACCGGCCCGGAACGGACGATTGACCTGACCTTTGGCGGTAAAATCCCAATTTACAAACCTGTCGCCCTTTCCGAAGAGTTCCTGGAAAAAGACCAACAGCCGGATAACAAAGAATTCTTGCTGGAGTGGGCCAACTACACTGGCCCGACCACGTTCACGCCCGGTTGGGGTGAATGGCGCGGCTACACCGACGGCGCTGGCCTCGAAGGCCGACTCGGTGAAGTGTTCAATGGTGAATCTGATCTGGATACGGCCGTGAACAGCATCACCGAACATGCCAATGGTGTTTTAGAACGGTATTACCCGTAGGATCGAAGATTAAATAGTTTGCGTGAGATTGGAGACTGGAGATTAGCCCAGTCTCCAATCTCCAGTTTTTATCCAAGGAAAATTCCATGAAACATGGCAAGCTGACGCCTTACCTGTTTGTCCTCCCCACTATTTTTGGTCTGCTGGTGTTTCGGTTGGGGCCAACGGCCGTTGCCGCCTACGCCAGCTTCACCCGTTGGAATGTGCGCACTCCGCCCGAATTCCTGGCCCTGGGCAATTACGTCGAACTTGTCAACACAGAAACCTTCTGGCTGGTATTTCGCAACACCCTCCTTTTTACGGTCATCTTTGTCCCTGGTGTCATGATCATATCCTTGTTAATGGCCATGATGGTCAACCAAAAATTGCGGGGGATTGCTTTTTTCCGGGGCCTCTATTTCATGCCCTACATCACGGCTATGGTCGCCGTAGCCATGGTGTGGCGCTGGATTTTTGCCACCCGTTTTGGCGTCTTAAATTATGCGCTGACCAACTTTTTACAGGTCGCCGATCCTCCCGCCTGGCTGGCCGATAAGACCTGGGCGCTGCCGTCGCTGGCCATTGTCGCCGTTTGGAAACAAGTCGGTTTCCAGATGCTTATTTTCCTGGCCGGTTTGCAAAGCGTTCCTGGCAGCCTGTATGAAGCAGCGTCCATAGATGGCGCCAGCAAACGTCAGCAATTCTTCAAAATCACACTGCCCTTATTATCGCCCATCACCTTTTTTATTTTTGTGATTACTGTCATTGACGCTTTCAAGACCTTTGAAGTGACCTTCACCATGACCGGCGGCGGCCCAAATAACGCCTCGACGACGCTGGCCTATTACATTTACCAAAACGCTTTCACCTTTGGCCGTATGGGGTACGCTTCGGCGTTGGCCATGTTTTTGATGCTCATTGTGGGCGTCACCACATTTATTTCTTTCCGGATGAAAGACCGGTTGGTTGAGTATGCGCTGTAAGGGATTGGTGTAGCGATGGAAATTTCTCCGACACCTGCCAGATATACAGGATTGAAAATGCTGCGATGGATTTTCAAACCGCGCACGTTACGTGCCTCTCTTTCGTACATCGTGCTGTTCGTTTTTGCGTTTACGACTATTTTCCCGTTCCTGTGGATGGTGGCGACCACATTCAAATCGCGCGGGGCGATTTTTTCGCTGCCGCCAACGTTGTACCCTGACTTGTTGTTTCAAGAGGGAATGTGGGAAGCTTACAAAGAGGTTTTGACAAAACACAACTTTTTGCGCTATACGATCAACAGCTTTATTGTGGCCGGGGCGGCGTCTGTAGGGCAGTTGATAACAGCCTCGTTAGCCGGATTTGCTTTTGCCCGCATGAAGTTTCGCGGCAGCAGCTTTTTGTTTGCCGTTCTCCTTTCGACGACGATGATTCCCGTTGAAGTGACCATCATTCCCGAATTTTTATTGATGGCTAAGCTGAATTGGTTGGACACGTATTTGCCATTGATTGTGCCCTCGTTCCTGGTGGGTTCTTTTGGCACGTTTATGCTGCGGGAATTTTTTGCAGCGGTGCCGGATGAGTTGGTGGAAGCGGCCGTTCTGGATGGCGCTACGACGTTTCAGATCTACAAGGATATTTTTCTGCCTATTTCTGTGCCGGCAATGACCACATTGTTCTTGATTGCCTTCATTCACAATTGGAATGAACTGCTGCGCCCGGTGCTGTACATCTCCACGCCGGAGCTGCGCACAGTGACGATAGGTTTGACAACGTTCCAGAACGAGTATGGGGCGCAGTGGAATTTGCTGTTGGCCGGAGCGGTCATTTCGGTGCTGCCGCTGCTCATTATTTACATTGCCGCCCAGCGGAATGTGGTGGAAGGGATTGCCACAACGGGGCTGAAGTAAAAGATGACAGGTGAATTGTTAAAAGTGATTGTGTTGGCGGCTCGCTCCAGGGAGTCGGCATTGAGGCTGATGGAGCCGTTGGGGGGAAAGCGGATTATTGATCATGTGCTGGCTCTGGCTTTACGTTTTGTTGCGCCTTCGGAGTTGTATGTGGTGGTTGGCGAACAAGGCGAGCAGGTGCAGGCGCATTTGGGAGATGCATTTCAGTGTGTCGTCCAGGATGAGTTGCGGGGGACGGGCCATGCGGTTTTGCAAACGGCCGTTTCCCTCCAAAATTATGCTGGCGATTTACTCATTTTATACGGGGATACGCCCTTGTTCCGGCCCTCATCTATTCGAGGCATGCTAAATCGCCACCGCCTGAAAGGTGTGGACTTGACTTTGTTTACGGCCGTTACCGATCAATCGCTGCCATACGGCCGAATCCTCCGCGACGCTGCCGGCCACATTATCGATATCATCGAAGAAGCCGACGCCTCCACTACCATACGCCAGATTCGAGAACTGAACCTGGGCGCTTACGTAGCGCGGGCCGACAAACTGTTTTCCACCCTCCGCCAAATGGATGAACACGGTGATGGGAATTTGCGGTTGACCGACTCCATTCACCAATTTGTCCGTTCCGGCTACCAGGTAGCCAGTTTCCAGAGCCACGATCCCGACGAAATTTTGGGCATCAATACCGCTGCCGACCTGGAACAGGCGCAGTTCGTCCTGCAAAAAAGGCAGTTCCGCCCCCTCCGCACCGAAGAAAAGAGCGAAATCCACTTTGGAACCGGGGGCTGGCGGGCCATCATCGGCGAAGGCTTTACGATGAACAACGTGCG
>JANTGY010000216.1 GCA_024762695.1 Anaerolineae bacterium | reverse complement strand
TCCAATTCCCGCAACATGCGATTCATAAGTGGCGAAAACTTCGTGACACTAACGAATTCCCGATACACGCACTTTTCTCAACTCATTTGAAATGCACTCCTGTTCAAATTATTTTGTTGACAATGTGGTAAGCAATGGTTGGCCGGGAATGGCGCAGTGTGTGGAAGCGCGGAGCGCATTCCCGGCCGTTTAAGATAGAGACGAGTGTGAACCGATGAATCTTAATATGGATTTAGGGTTGGGGTTAGCTAATCTGGATACAGAAAGCCATACGTACGATGTGGTTATCATTGGCGGTGGCCCGGCCGGAACTTCGGCGGCGATTTATACGGCTCGCGCTGATTTACGCACCCTGGTCATTGATAAAGGGCTGACGGCCGGCGCTTTGGGTATCACGGCTAAAATTAGCAATTATCCGGGCGTGCCTGGCCCGGTAAGCGGTTCCGAATTGGTCGAAATTATGCGCACGCAGGCGGAATCGTTTGGCGCAGAGTTTTTAACGGACAAGGTGGTCGGCGTTGATTTGGGTTCTACGCCTAAAGCGGTGACGGCCGGCACGAAGACTTATTTCGCTAAAGTTATTATTCTGGCGACAGGATCGATGGGCCGGACGAATACGGTGGCTGGCGAGGAAGCGCTGCTGGGGCGCGGCGTCAGCTACTGCGCGACCTGCGACGGCGCGTTTTTCCGCGACAGGCCGGTGGCCGTGATCGGCAATAATGACGAGGCGATTGAGGAAGCGCTGTTTTTAACGAAGTTTGCCAGTCATATTGACCTGATTGTGCCGACGCCTTCGTTTAAGGCGCGGGAATCGTTAACGGCCGAAATCGCAAATCACGCTAATGTGACAATTCGACTGGGAACCAGGTTGAAGGAAATTCTGGGCGAGAGCACGGTAACTGGCGTGCGCGTCCAGCCACGCGGCGGCAAAGAGGAGATTTTGCCGGTAAATGGCGCCTTCGTTTATTTGCAGGGCGGCCAGCCGATTACCGATTATTTAATGGAGCAGTTAAAGACGGAGGCGGGCGGCTGTTTGGTGGTGGATGCGGAGATGCAAACGGCCGTGCCCGGCGTGTTTGCCGTCGGTGATTTGCTGTGTTTGCATATCAAACAAGCCGTAATTGCCGCATCAGACGGGGTGATTGCCGCCGTTGCCGCTGATAAGTACATACATGGCCGTAAAAAGACCGTTTCCGACTGGAAATAGCATTATTCATTTGTCATCTCTGGGGATTAGAGAGCGTGGCGCGACTATCCGCTGCGCTCTCGTTTTTTTGTAGAGTGAAGGGGGGAAGAGGCCCCTTCGCTTTACTAATTTGGGGGATGGTCAATGGCGTAATGCAAACCTAATAGGATGAATTTGCTGGTGTGAAATTATTCTGGGGTGAGGGAAACGGCCGTATTCGCGACCCATTCGCCATAGCCGGAAAGAGGCTTTGATTTAATGAGCAGCATAAGGCTGTTGAGTAGATGATGGGCTGGTTTCAAAGCGAGAGAAATGGTTGCTTGTTTAGGCTGTTAAACGCTGTCGGTTGTTGACGCGGGCATTTTCAAATCCTTTTTTTTAGGTAAACCACAAAAAGTATTTTAATAAAAAATGCGCTAATTTTTTGTGGTTTACTCAGGGAAAACGGGCGAGCCATTGTTTTCCTCATTCAAATGACTTTCCCGTTTTCACCTCGGTAAACCGCAAAAAGGATTTTGATAGAAAAAACGCTTAAGCGCTACAAAATCAAGCACGCTTAAGCGTTGTATCAGTCCAGTTGCTGTAGTTTACAGCTTATACAGCGCGCCAAACTTTGTGCGCAGATAGCGGATGTACGGCTCAATCGTCAGGGGGCCGCCGGTAACGCGCTCAATTAGCTCGTTGGCCGTGAATTTGCTGCCGTGTTGATACACATTCTCTTTTAACCAGCCATGCAGTACGCCAAATTCACCTTTTTCAATGTCGGTCGGGATGCTGGGATGAGCTTGGACGGCCTGATCAAAAAAGAGGGAACTCATAATGTTACCCAGGGTATACCCCTGGAACGCGCCGCCGACGATTCCGGCGAACCAATGCACGTCTTGTAAGACGCCATCCTTATTGTCGGGAGCCTGGATGCTTAAGTCAGATTGGTAACGGCCGTGCCAGGCCTCTGGCAAATCTTTCACCGCCAACGTCCCTTCCAGCAATTGCAGTTCCAAATCAAAACGAATCATCACATGCAAATTGTACGTCACTTCATCGGCGTCGGTGCGGATGAGGGAGCGGGAGACCTTGTTGATGGCCCGGTAAAATGTGTCTAGCGAGACATCGCCTAATTGCTGCGGGAAAGCGGCCTGCAATTGCGGATAGTAATGCGTCCAGAAACCGCGACTGCGGCCTACCAAATTTTCCCACAAGCGAGATTGGCTTTCATGCACGCCAGACGATGTGCCGCCAGCCAATGGCGAGCCTTCATAAGCCATATTGATGCCTTGCTCGTACATGGCGTGGCCTGCTTCGTGCAGGGTGCTAAACAACGCCTCAGTCAAATCATCTTCTTTGACGCGGGTGGTGATGCGGACGTCGCCCAGGCTGAATTTGGTCATGAATGGATGGTGGGTCATGTCCTGGCGGCCGCGTTCGAAATCATAGCCATAATGGCCGATGATCGTTTTGCCGAAAGCCAATTGGGCATCGGAGTCAAATGTTTGATGCACGCAGCTATCATCGGCCAGTTCCTGGCTGGTGATGGCCTGAACGAGCGGTACAAGTTCCTGACGCAGGTCCGCAAAAACGGCGCGAATGGATTTGGCTTTCATCCCTTCGTCGGCAAAATTGATAAGCGGGTCGGCGATGTGGTCGTAGCCGGGGAAACAGTTGGCGACTTGGCGGCTGTACTCAATAGTTTTCTCTAAGATGGGCTGGACGGCGGCGAAGTCGTTGTTGGGGCGGGCTTGCGTCCAGGCCTGGTAAGCGGCGGCCTGATGGGCTGAGAGTTCGGCTATCAGGTCGGCCGGAACTTTGGTGGCCCGGTCGTAGTTGCGTTGGGTGACGCGAATCAGACTGGCGTCGTCGTTATCGAAGGGGAGGCTGTCTTGATACGGCCGTAACGCATCCAACAACTTGCCAATGGCCGGGTCGGTGAACTTTTCATGGGCCAAACGGCCAATCGTCGCCGCTTGACGGCCGCGCGCCGGCGCGCCGCCAGGGGGCATATAAGTGCTTTGATCCCAGCCCAACAACGCCCCAACCATGTTGAGGTCATTTACTTCTTGCAATCTTATTTTAAGTTCTTGTAATTTATTTTCCATGCATATAATCCTGTTTTGTATCTAAAGAGAAGACATTATTTTGAGTCGTGTTGTCGCTCGATGCGCCGCATAGCTAAACGGCCGAGGATGTACACGCCAATTATGAGCGCCAGGAGGGCCGCCCAGGAAGTTGTAGACCATTGCAAACCATGCGAACCGATGAGGGTCAGAATCACCGCGCCAGGGAGTCGGCCCAGAAAATTGGCCGCCAGGAATTTGCGGGGGGGAATGCCGCTTAGTCCAGCGACAAAGTTCATCACATCGGTGGGGAAGATGGGTAGTAAAAAGGCGATGAGGAAGAAGGTGAAGCCTTGTTTTTCGCCGATGGCGTACCAGCGTTCTAGTTTGTCTGGGGGAACGAAGCGATTGACGAACGGCCGTCCCGCCCAACGGGCCAAGCTATAAGTCAATTGGCTGGCGGCGACGATGTAAACGATATTGAGCGTCAGACCTAATGGCAAACCGTACACGTATCCGGCGGCAATAAGCAGCACATGACCGGGAATGACGGCAGCCACAATCTGGATGAGCTGCGCCAGGGCCAATACGAGTGGGCCCCATAGACCGAAGCTTTGCAGGTAAGCGCTGACGGCCGTTTGGTCGCCAAGTAAAGTCAGGAGTTCCCATACAGGGTGGCGCATGATCCACAAGATTGCCAAAATGAATAGAACGGCAATGATGAGGAAATTGCGCTTGTTCCAGGAATGGGGGAACGGCCGTTGCCGGCTTTCTAAAACAGAATAAGGCGTTGGCTTCCCGCCTTTTTCTTTAGACTTAGTCGCTGCAGTCACAAAATCATTCCTCAAGGCCACATTAGAATTACTGGGGCGCAGTACGAAGCGCAAAACGTTTCGGTTGCAGTTGCAATTCACATAATCCTACCGACTCAGACGGCGTTCGGCAAATTAGGGCGAGATCTGACTTTGATTAATCCTGGAATACAATTGACGGGGCAGCCCTCCCAGTATTTCAGGGTTGGGTGGGCATAAGGCTCGCCGCGACTTGATGGACAAAATTGAGGCTTTGCGCGCTGCTATCCAACGCCAATGGCAGCATCATGAAGACGCTTATCGGTAAGCGTAAAACGACAGTCAGCGCAGCCCGCTCGTCATCAGTTGGGATGACGCTTGTCAAAAATGGGAAAGTCAGATCGCCGCTCTCAATGGAGAAATTGACGGTATTAACTTCAAGCGACCCAGTGACAACTTGGAATTATTCAAATTGGGTTTGACCAAAGAATTGGAACGGGCCGGCGCGCGGCGTTGGCCGCGTCCCTCCGGCGGGGCATGACGCGCCCCGGCTTTTAACGTCCTTGTTTTATTGATCTTTAAAGCGTTTAAGACACTTTGGGCAGATGTTTTTGACGCCTACTTTAGAAAGGCGGGCGTGTGCTTGACGTTCTTGGATGTTTTTGCCGCATAAGGCGGTCAGGGAACGACGGCTGTGTTTGACGATGTGCCATCTGTTCCCAGACAGTAACACGACCGGGTTTGTTTCATCTATCATAGAGGCCAGTTTAGCATGGGGCCAGATTGACGCAATCTTTACCCTGACGCATAATCGGCGCTCTTAAATCGAGGAGGCTGGCGTGGTTCGTTAGGTGAAAACGGGAAAGTCATTTGAATGAGGAAAACAATGGTTCTCCCGTTTTCCCTGAGTAAACCACAGCGAATGAGCGCATTTTCTATCAAAATCCTTTTGTGGTTTACCTAATTCAATGTGTAAAAAAGGCAAATAATATGAGCGACCAATTACTCCAACTTGAACAACCTACAGACCAATCTCCGACGACGGAAGAGGCGTTTCATACCGACCAGGTGATGACGATTGCCGGCGGCCATTTTGTGCATGACACGTACAGCGCGTTTTTATCGCCGCTGCTGCCCGTGTTGCAAGAACGGCTGTCCACGAATTATGCCATGACCGGGAGCCTGGCTATTTTTTCTCAAATTCCCAGTTTACTTAATCCGCTTATTGGCCATATGGCCGATAAAATCAGCTTGCGCTACTTCATCATCCTGGCTCCGGCCATTACGGGCACGTTGATGAGTGCGTTGGGGCTGACGAGCAGCTATGTGGGGCTGGCAATGCTGCTGTTTGCGTCTGGTCTGAGTATTGCTGCCTTTCACGCGCCCGC
Source organism: Anaerolineae bacterium (assembly GCA_024762695.1). Taxonomy (GTDB): domain Bacteria; phylum Chloroflexota; class Anaerolineae; order Promineifilales; family Promineifilaceae; genus JACKCC01. The sequence continues at coordinate 1,551 of JANTGY010000216.1, read as the reverse complement.
TCCGGCGATGATTGCCCGTGTTTCTGGCAACCGTGTGGGCAAGGGGATGAGTATTTTCATGGCGGCAGGGGAATTGGGGCGCACGTTGGGGCCGATTGTGGTTGTGGCGGGCGTGGAATGGTTTGGCTTAGGAGGTCTTTGGCGATTGGCAATTGTGGGTTGGCTGGTTTCGGGGATTTTGTATTTTCGATTGCACAATGTATCGGCGCGACCGACGGTTGTGGGGCAACGGCCGTCCTGGCAAAATATGCTGCCTAAGGCCAAAAAAATCTTCCCCGCCCTGAGTTGGCTGATGCTGGCTCGCGTTTTTATGCAAGTGGCCCTGACTACTTACTTGCCCATCTTTATGAGCGATGTGCTAGGTTCCAGCTTGTGGTTGGCGGCGGCCTCGTTGACCATTTTGGAAGGGGCTGGCGTTGTCGGCGCCTTGGCGACGGGGACGATTAGCGACCGACTGGGACGGTCGCGCGTCTTGTTTTTCTTGCTGGGCGCCGCGCCGCTGCTGATGATAGCGTTTCTGTATGGCCCTAGTTGGCTGGCGTTGCCGCTGCTGATTGCGCTGGGCTTGACGGCGATTTCGCCGCAGCCGGTCTTTTTGGCGCTGGTGCAAGATGAGTTTCCAGAAAATCGGGCGTTGGCCAACGGCGCTTATTTGGCGATGAATTTCTTAATTCGCGCGTTGGCAATTGGGGTGGTGGGCTGGCTGGCTGACCGGTATGGTTTGACTAATGCCTTTTTCTGGAGCGCTTTACTCGTGTTCCTGAGTTTACCGGCCATCCGCTATTTGCCGCAGAAGTCGTGACGGCCGTTTATGTAACTGGACTCTGGCGTTTTTGAACGGGAATCACAAAAAAGATAGAAGCTAACTTTTGCTCTGCACCTTCTCTGCGAAACTCTGGGTAACTAAATGCAATAATTGCCTATTTTGCTTCGGCTTCGGTGAGTCCTAAACGGCCGTGACTAACCCAATACAGCCAATAATCCCACTGGTTGCCTAGCAAGTTGCCCATCCGAATCATGCGCAGCGCCATTTCGATGGCTTCCGTGCGTTCTGGGCCGTAGGTTTCTATGAGCTTTTGCCGCGCTTCCGGGTCGGGATTCGCGTCAGATTCAGCCCAATGCTGAGCGTAGAGCAGGGCAGGCAGCTCGTCAGGGGGAGCGTCGTCTACCACGCCGACTAGCAGTTTTTGCAGTTCGGCGTCGGAAAGCCCGGCTTTGACGGCTTCTTTAGCGTGGTAGTAGGAACAGTAGCGGCAGCCGTTAACGGCCGTTACCGCCAACATCAACCGCTCCCGAAACGCAAACGAAACCAGCTCGCCCCGCATTGCCAGCCGAACTTTGTCTCGATTTTGCAGCGGATAACGAAGATCGCGCCAAAACTGGCCGATACTGTGGTAAATACGGCGGTTGAATTTATGATTGGGCATCAACAATTCTCCAAAGGAACCGGGTTTTTCATGAACATTTAGAAAATAAATCGGTAATGGATTGTCATTCCCGCGAAGGCGGGAATCCATGCTTTTGCCAGAGTGGATGCCTGCCTTCGCAGGC
>JANTGY010000215.1 GCA_024762695.1 Anaerolineae bacterium | reverse complement strand
GTTCCCACCCCAACGCCGCCAAATAAACCGGCGTCTTTATCGTAACTAACCATTTAGGTAAACCACAAAAAGTATTTTGATAAAAAATGCGCTAATTTTTTGTGGTTTACTCAGGGAAAACGGGAGAATCATTGTTTTCCTAATTCAAATTACTTTCCCGTTTTCACCTATGTACTGGATTCATGGCTGAGGTTTCAAATTAACCGCATGGAACAAGAATTAACCTCGGCTATCGCCTGGACTTTCCTTGATAATCTTAACGAGGGAGTTATCCTAATTCACCCCAATGGGACTGTACAATATTGTAACGCGGCAGCCCATTTACTATTAGGACTAGACCCAAAGATCGCCTCGCTTACCAAGATTGAACAGGTCGTAGCCCCGCAGGAGAAATGGCAAACTTTACTTGTCCCCCCGGCTGAAATACGCCTGGAGGCCCAAAACGGCCGTCTCCTCAACATCCAGGCTAAACCAACCACAGGTTACGATTCCAACCTCATTCAGCTCCTCATTTCTCCAGCCCAGCCAGCTTTGCAACCCGGCGCCGGCAACCAATTATCGGCCCTCACCCATATTAACAAAGAGCCTGATTTCGATAAAAAACTGCAACTGATCGTCAACGGGTTACAAAATACCGGCTGGAATCGGGTACTGCTCACCTTGCGCGATGAAGATTTTCAGCCCACCCAATTCATTACAGCCGGTTTTACTGCCAGTGAAAAGCAATATCTGCTCCAAAACATGCTCCCCGCCAAAGTTTGGCGCGATCTTTTCGCCAGCGAAGACCTGGCCCGCTATCGTCGCGGCGATTGCTACTTCATTCCCGGCGAAAGCGCATGGGCAAAAGAGAATTTAGGCATGGCTTTGCCCGACCCAACCGCCACCGGTCAAAATGGGGACGCCTGGCATCCGAAAGACATCCTGTTCACCCCCCTCTACAACAGAGAACGTCAGAAAATTGGCTTATTGGGATTGGATCAACCGCGAAACGGCCGTCGTCCCCAACCAGGCGCCCTACAAACCATCGAACTTTACGCCCAATTCGCCGCCTCTGTCATCGAAAACGCCCAACTCGTCCAGGAGGCGCTGGCCCGCAGCCGCGAATTCCAAACCCTGTTTGAAGCCAACCGCGCCATTTCCGGCACCCTGGACAAAAACACCGTCGTCACCCTGATGGGCAAACATATGCGTCGAGCCATCAACGCCGACGGTTACACCATCTACCAATGGCGAGCCAGAACCGGCCAACTCGTCGTCTTGCAAGATTATGCCCATCCCCGAAAGTTTGGCGGTCAACAACGCGACACATTAGCCATTGAATCCACTCTGGACTTAAACCCGGACAGCCCGCTTCGCCACGCCATCACAACGCGACAACCACAAGTAGATCACTTTCCCAACGAAGCGACGACCTTACAGCCTTATCCTCTGTGGTTAGCTGAAGACGAACCTTTCACCAGCTTCATTCTGCCCATTATCCTGTCCGAAGAAACTTTTGGCATCATCGCCATCATCATGCGCGGCAAAGAACGCGCCATAAGCGACCGCGACCTGCAACTCCTCACCGCCCTTTCCAACCAGGCCAACACCGTTTTAGAAACCGCGCTCATTTTTGAAGACACCTACGAACGCGAACGCTTCTACAATGCGCTTGGCCGCGTCAGTTTAGCCATCAATTACACGCTAGATCGCTCCGCGCTGTTGGGTCTCATTTGTCAAGAAAGCCTGCGTATTTTCAATGTAGACGGCGCCTATCTCTGGCAGCGCGAAAACGATCAATTCATTGGCAGCACAGCCAAAGGGCCGGGCGAAATGACCTTCGCCGATTCCATTGTGCCTCTTAGCGACAGTGAAGCCTTCGTCACCCATATTTTGCACGAAGGCCGCGCCCTTTATTTCAACCACGTCAGCAGCGACAATCAAGTCAATTTACGACTGCCGCAAAAAGAAACGATCCAATCGGTATTAGGCATTCCACTTGAACAAGAAAACGAACTCATCGGGGTCATGGTTCTAGTTGACCGAAATGACCCGGATCGCTTCGGCGATAAAGATATTACCCAGGCAACCACTTTTGGCATACAAGTAGCCATCGCGCTGCAAAACGCCAAACTATTTGAGGAACTACGCCATTTTAACGAAGAATTAGATTTACGTGTCGCCGAACGCACCCACGCGCTGAATGAAGAGAGCAGTCGGGTGAAGATTTTACTGCGTATCTCATCTGAACTGGCTGCCAGTCTCGATGAAGACCGTGTCCTCAATCAAGCGTTAAACCTGGTCAACGAAGTCGTCAACGCCACACAAGGCGTGATTTTGCTTATTGATCAAGCCACAGACCAGTTAATTTTTCGCGCGGCCCTAGGGATGGAACATTCGGCAACGATCTTAAATACACCCAGCGACATAAAACGAGACCAAGGCGTGGCCGGATGGATGATTCAAAATCGGTCGGCCGTAATCGTCCATGATACTCAGGAAGACCCACGTTGGATTTCTTTGCCCAGAAGCGGCCACCATCGTTCGGTATTGGGCGTGCCGCTCATCAGCAATGAAGAAGTGATTGGCGTTTTGATGCTGTTCCATACGGAAACGGCCGCTTTCACGATGCAGCAGCTCGATTTGGTGGAAGCCGCCGCTATTCAAGTCTCCAATGCCATCAATAACGCCAATCTGTACCGTCTCATCCGCGAACAAGCCGAGCGGCTGGGCAGTATGCTGCGCGCCGAACAAATCGAAGCGGCCAAAAACCAGGCAATTTTGGAAAGTATCGCCGATGGCGTTCTGGTAGCTGACGACAACAGCAACATTATCCTGGCTAACTTGCCCGCCAGCTCAATCCTGGACATTCCCCGTGAGCAGCTTTTGGGTAAATCTATTAACGAGCTTTTGGGCGTGTACGGTCATTCCGGCGATTCGTGGATTAAGACCATTCGTAATTGGGCCAACAACGCCGATCGTTTACAACAATGGACTTATTTAGCCGATCAACTGACCATTGAAGATAAAGTGGTCAGCGTTCACTTGTCGCCGGTTTTGGCGGGCAGCCAATACTTTGGCACAGTTTCTATTTTCCGCGACATCACCAGAGAGGTGGAAGTAGACAATCTCAAGAGCGAGTTTGTATCTACGGTGTCCCATGAATTGCGCACGCCGATGACTTCTATCAAAGGGTATGCGGATTTGATGTTGATGGGCGCGGTCGGCCAAATGAGCGGCGCGCAAGCGCGTTACATGCAGGTGATCAAGAACAATGCCGACCGTTTGCATATGTTAGTGAATGATCTTTTAGATATTTCACGCATTGAGACAAGTAAGACCGATTTAGATTTACGGCCGTTAGACATCACCCAGGTTATCGAGCAAATTGTAGAAGGGCATTTACGCGGTCGTATTCAGCACAGCAAAAAAGAGATCAACATCTCTCTGCAAATGGCGCCAGCGCTGTCCCTGGTTCAAGCCGATCATGCCCGTGTCACCCAAATTATTACCAACTTGCTGGATAACGCCTTTAACTACACCCCCGAAAACGGCGCCATCACAATCAGCGCCAAACCGGCCGGGAATTATGTCAGTATTAGCGTTATGGACACCGGCATTGGCATTTCAAAAGAAAATCTGAACAAAATTTTTGAACGCTTCTTCCGCTCCGAGTCGCCCGAAGTGCAAAGCGTGCCCGGTACAGGCTTAGGGCTGGCTATCGTCCAGAACCTCATCGAAATGCACGGCGGCATATTAAAAGTAGACAGCGAACTGGGTAAAGGCAGCACATTTACCTTTACCTTACCCATTGTCATTCACGACAGCGATCCTGCCTGAGGGGAGGTATAAATTATGGCAAGAATTTTAGTAGCCGAAGACGATTTAGACATCCGCGAACTAATCTCCTTGACCCTGCAATTTAGCGGGTTCGATGTAGAAGCGGTGGAAGATGGCGCGGCGGCCGTAAAGGCGGCTCAAACAAACCAGGGTCAATTCGATTTGATTCTGATGGATGTGCGTATGCCCCACATGACTGGGTACGAAGCGTGCCGTCGTCTAAAGGAAATGGAGTTAACCAAACATATTCCCATCGTCTTTTTATCCGCCAAGGGCCAAGAAGCAGAAGTGCAAACCGGTTTGGATGCCGGCGCTGAAATGTACATTTTGAAGCCGTTTGAGCATGACGTGCTGATTCGCACGGTCAACCAGGTTTTAGGCGAGAAATAATTCCATGCGCGATGCGCTAATGATTCATTGATTAGGTTATGAGTATTGCGACGGTCAATAACCAATTAATCCATTATGAAGTCTTAGGACGCGGCCAGCCGCTGCTTTTTGTGCATGGTTGGCTGGGTTCCTGGCGCTATTGGTGGCCGTCCATGCAAGCGTTATCGGCTGGACAGCGTTCTTTTGCCATTGATTTATGGGGCTTTGGCGATTCCAGCAAAGAGCCTAAACTTTATACTTTGTCAGCATATGTGGAGATGCTTGATTTATTCCTCGATAAGATGGGTATCGTCCAACCAGTCGTTTTAATCGGGCATTCATTGGGCGCGGCGGTGGCGCTACGCTACGCGCAGCAACGACCAAAGAATGTAAGCAAGCTGGTGACTGTCTCTTTGCCACTCCAGGGCAGTTTTATTCACGAACGATTGGCTAACAGCGCGCCTGAAGCGTTTATGTCCCGCGTTTTGGGCAAATCGAATAGTTTTTCGGAAGTGGACGGCGAGACGCGAAAAACAGATCAGGCGGCAATGAACCAACTGGCTCAGGAGTTGAGCGGCATTAATTTCTCTGATGATTTATCGGCGTGTCAACGGCCGTTACTCCTCGTTTCGGGTAAACAAGACCAGGTAGTACAACTGCCTGAAGGTAATTATGACCATCTTCAGGATGCAGCCAATAATCGTTTCTTTGTCACTTTAGACCAATGCAACCATTTTCCCATGCTGCAGGAAAAAGTTAAATTTAACCGCCTGCTGCTGGACTTTATTCACGCCGATGACAGCGTAACCGAGTTAACCCCCAAAGAGCATTGGCAGCGCCGCGTGCGTTAACTCCCTTTGGCGCATGTTTTGCGGTGTGCCGCCCCCCGTCACCCCAGTATAATTAGCACATAGCTACACAGGTTCTTCCTGCGGAGGCAGGAATCCATACCCATGGGTACTCGCCCTCGTGGGTACGCTAGACGAGAGATACCTGCGTCGCTGCGTTAGCAAAATTGGAACAGGAGCGCTCTATGCCCGTCAATTTGCATAAATGGGTAACGTTATTTATCGTATTTTTATTGTCGGCTGTGGCAGCAGGGTGTCAACCGGAACCAACCAGCGTGGAAGCGCCCGTTGAGGTTACGCGCGTCGCCACTGTCAACAGCCCAGCGGCTGAGGAACCGGCTACCGTCGCCCCGCCGCCGCCAACGCCTCCCCCTCCTGCCCCCGTTGTTGTAGACGAGGGCGCTGCCCAGCCCACCGCTTCACCGGCTCCGCCAACGGCAACGGCCGTTCCCATCCCCGAAGGCGTCATCGGCCCCCACAACTTCCCCGACAATGTTAACCCGCTCACGGGGGAGACGGTCAGCGCCCCGGCCGTGTTGGCGCGACGGCCGTTAGCCGTCAAAATCTCCAACGCCCCCGCCATCGTCCGCCCCCAATCCGGTCTTAACAATGCCGATTTGGTCTTTGAGCATTATGCCGAGGGGGGATTGACGCGGTTTACGGCCGTCTTCTACAGCAAAGACGCCGATCCAATTGGCTCCATTCGCAGCGGACGCATCGTTGACCTGGAAATCCCCAAAATGTTCGACGCCGCCTTCGCCTACTCCGGCGCATCCGGCCCGGTGCGGCTCATGTTCCAGGACAGTGAATTTTTTGACCGCATCATCTCACCCGACTTCGGGCATGGCGGATTTTTCCGCGTGGAAGACCCCAACAAGGCTTTTGAACACACTTTGTTTACCAGCTCTTACAATTTGCGCGCCATCCTCGACCAACGCGGCCAAAACAATCCGCCCCAATTCCAAAATGGGATGGCGTTCAGCCAGGAGCCGCTCTTCCCCGGCGAACCGGCGCGGCAAATCGAGCTGGGCTATGATGGGACGTATGTGACCTGGGCGTATGGGGCGGGGGACGGCCGTTACACCCGCTGGACAGATGGCGAAATGCACCTCGACGCCAACACCGGCCAGCAGTTAAGCTTCAAAAACATCATCGTCCTCGGCGCCCATCACCAGGACACCGACATTTTGGAAGATAATGTCGGCGGCGGCCATTACTCCATTCAAATCCAGATTTGGGGCGAGGGGCCGGTATCGGTTTTCAGGGATGGGGTGAGGGTAGACGGCCGTTGGCATCGCGCCGATCCCCATGATATGCTTACCTTCACCGACCTGGACGGCAACATTCTCCCCCTCGCTCCCGGCAACAGTTTCTTCCAACTCGTCCCTCTTGGTTTCGATCGATTAATCATTAGCAATTAGCAATTGACAATTGGCAATTGACCGTTAACATCAATAGTAACAACTTTTTGGTCTAGGAGGTTCCCATGAGCAGTTTTAAGTTTGAAGCCTGGCCCACCGAATTCCGCAGCATCAACCAATATTTCGGCGCCAATCCGCAAAACTATGCCCAATTTGGTCTGCCCGGCCATGAAGGGCTGGACATTATGGCCCCCACCGGCAGCAAAATCTTCGCCGTCGCGCCGGGCCGCATCAGCATGACCAATTCCAATCCCAACAGCCACAACTATGGCATTCATCTACGCATTGATCATGTTGACGGCTACCAAACCATCTACGCCCATCTCAAAGAACTACGCGTCAGGAATAACCAACAAGTCAAAGCCGGCGATTTGTTGGGGCTGGCCGACAACACCGGCAACAGCTTCGGCTCGCATTTGCACCTGACGCTCAAGAAAAAAGGCGCCACGCAGGGCAATTGGCCCTACAACATCATGGATCCGACCCCTTTTCTCATGCCGCTAATGGGTTTCCAAAAACCGG
>JANTGY010000214.1 GCA_024762695.1 Anaerolineae bacterium | reverse complement strand
GAGGAAGGAGAAAAATTAGTCATTGAACGTATTGTTATCACAACAAACATCTGGACTAAAAACATCGCTACCTCCTAAATCTCCGTGAACCTCTGTGTCTTCTCCGCGCAACTCTGTGTAACTGCGAAATCTGCGGACAAATTCCAAAACAACGGCCGTGCCATTTTTACCAAAATCTAACCTTCGCCAGCTACACTACGGAGCCAACCCATTAACAAATAGCACCAGGGAGAAAAATATGCACAGGCTCGAAGAAGAAAACGAGAAGAATGAAGAAGAAAAAGCGCCCAAGAAAGGGATGATGGATCGACTACTCGAAACCCGCACCATCACCATTTTTGGCGAAATTGATATGAAATTGGCCCAGAGCGTTTCTCAAACGCTGCTCTTGCTGGACCATGATTCCAACGACCCCATAAAAATCTTTATCAACTCCCCCGGCGGTCACGTCGAATCAGGCGACACCATCCATGACATGATTCGCTTTGTCAAATCGCCAGTGAAGGTCATTGGAACAGGCTGGGTCGCCAGCGCCGGCGCGCTCATTTACGCCGCCGCCGCGAAAGAGAACCGCTACAGTCTGCCCAACACCCGCTTTTTGCTGCACCAACCGATGGGCGGGATGCGCGGTCAGGCATCGGACATCGCCATTGAAGCCGAAGAAATTCTGAAAATGCGAACCCGCCTCAACAAAATTTTTGCCGAACAAACCGGCCAGCCGCTGGAGAAAGTGGAAGAAGACACGGATCGCAATTTCTGGATGTCGGCGCAGGAAGCGGTTGAGTATGGATTGGTTGAACACATCATCGCATCCATGGACGAAATATAAAAAAAAAGGAATAATGATGACCACTGAAATCAAAGCAAGAGAAAATGGCCCCGTTTTAGTTGAAGGCACGGCGACTTATATCGATGCCGCTGGTCAGGAACAAACGACACAAGGAAGCATGTTTGCCCTGTGTCGCTGTGGCGCATCGGCTAACAAGCCTTTTTGCGATGGCACACATAAACAAATTGGATTTGAAGCGGAAGCCATCGCATTGACAGTAACCAAAGAGTAAACAGCATTTGAGCGAACAGCCATTTAGCAGTTCAGCGTTTTAGTTGATAAGCTGAATAGCAAAAAAGACCTGCGAAGTACGCTAAACTTCGGAGGTCTTTTTGGTTAAACTGGATTATGGTATAGTTGCGGCAACCAGCAAATAGAAAGTGGCAACTGCAAACGGCCGTTTGCCACAACCATCGCCTTCCAAATAACCATGATCAGGTTGGAGCTGCGTTGAAAAGAAACTCGACCCCACCGCCAAAAGCAGAACCCGGCATTCTCCTACTCATTCTGGCCGCCATCACGCTGATGGTTATTGGCTCCCTGCTGGAAGATGCCCGCCAAGTGCCCTACCGTTCCTTTGGCGGCCTGATATGGCTGGCCGTCCTCGTCGTCAGCTTCGCGTTCGGACTCCTCTTTTTCGCCCAATACACACTCCCTCTCAGCGGCCATGACGGCTGGGGCGAGGGGCTGCGCCTGCTTTGGCGATATTACAACGATCTGGCCGCCCGCTTCATCAATGAACGGTTTGGCCCCCGCCCCAAAAGGCAGCCTCGGTCGCGCCGGGCACGGCAAACCCAACCCAAACCAGACGATATGGGGCTGCCGCACAGCTTTGCCACGCTGCGAGCTGGCAATCTGCAAAGCCATCAAGCGCTGGCCCTGGCAAAGGGCAACAGCTTTGCCAGGCCGGCCGGGCCTGGCTTTGTCATGCTCTACGCCAAAGAAAAAGTTACCCATCTCATTGACCTACGCAAACATTTACGCCGCCAGCCAGTAAAAGCCAGTACCCGCGACGGTATTCCGGTGGAAACGGCCGTCACCGTCATCTTCCGTGTGCGCCAAGACATAGACGAGTTAGGGCCAGAACCCTACCCCTACGAACGGGACGCTATCTTCCACATTTCACACGCCAACAGCATTGACGCCCATGACTCAGTGCGTGGTTGGATGGAACAAATCAGCCCCCGTGCCGCCGCGCGCCTGATCAACGAAATATCGCGCTATACGCTAGATGATTTCTTCCATCCCGACCCAAGCAGCGTTAGCGTTTTTGATCAAATTAAAACCGACATCAAACGGCAATTAACCCGCGATCTGGCGTCTACCGGCGTTGAAATTCTAGCAGTCGGCGTCGATTTATTGACGATGCCTGACGAAGTGGAAGCCCAACGCATCAAAACCTGGCAGGCAGAGTGGGAACGGAAAATCACGCTGCAGCATGCAGCTGGCGACGCCGAAGCAGAACGTCGTATGAAAAAAGCGCGGGCGCGGGCGCAAATTGAGATCATCGAGAGCATTACCCAAAATATCGCCAGCGTGCGCCGCGCCGATAACGCCGACCTTTCCAGCATTATCACCTTGCGCATGATTGAAGCGTTGGAAGAAGCGGAGTCGAATGCGTCGCTGCAAGCTTTAATTCCGCAGCAAGTAATGGCGAATTTGGTGATGGATACGACGACGCAATTGCAAGAATGGCTGGACGGGCCAGAGGAGGATCAGCCATGACCTTCTTTGGCGCGCGTCGCCCTAACGCCCAACCGCAAGGCCAAAATAGATGGTTCCTCTGGCTGATGGGGCTGTTGTTTGTCTCGTTTTGGCTCTTTGCCCACCGGCTGGAACGCATTGATTTAGCGCCGACTTTGGAACCCTGGCAGCAGGCCTGGATTCCGTTTATGGAACTGCCACAGGCAGTGATTTTTATGGCCGAAATGCTGCATTGGCGGGTGCTGCGTCATTTGGTTACGGCCGTTATCGGATGGCGCTTAGCGCATGGGGCGGCCGTCAGCTTGGTGCGCGCTCTGTATGATTTACCAGACAGACAATCGGCCAGAAACTTATTAAACCGCCTGCGATGGAGAAACCCGCCAGCGGTCAAGCCATTGGCAATCAGCGGGCTGACGCTAGAACAAGCGCGGGAAAAATCGGAGCTGCTGCGCGTTGGCGGGCCGGGCCGGATAGCTGTGCAAGCGGGCGATGTGGCAGTGACGGAGTTGAACGGCCGTTTTCACCGCATTCTTGGCCCCGGAGCGCACACATTAGGCCGTCTGGAACACATTTACGCCATGCTTGACCTGCGTCCACAAGAGCGCGTTGCCCAAGAAGTGCGCCTGCATACCGCCGACGGCATCGAAATCCAGGCCGATATTACTGTCGCTTTCCGCCTGGATACCGGCGAAGAAATTCCCAACCAGGATAGGCCTTACCCTTACAGCGAAGACGCAGTACGCATGGCAGTTTACAACCAAACCGTTTTGCCCGACGGCTCTGTTTCTGGCTGGGACAACGTCCCGCTCAACCATGCCAAAATGAATCTGGTCAACATTATCGGCCGTTACAAGCTGGATGAACTGCTCCATGCCCGCAGCGCCGCCGACCCTTACCATGCCATCCGCACCGAACTAATTCAAAAGATACGCCCTTTCCTCATCAATCAGGGCATCGAACTCACCGGCATTCATATTAGTCGATTGGAGCTGCCGCCCGACGTTGCCGGCCAATACATCCGCTATTGGCGCACGCATTGGGAAACGCATGTCAAATTGCAAGAAGCAGACGGAAAGGCCATGTCGCTGGAAGAGAAAGAGATCGCCCGCGCTGAAGCGGAAATGACGATGATTCAAGCAATTGTGGAAGGCGTACAGCGAGCGCGGCGCGCCAGCAACACGAACAGCATGAATGAAATTATCGCCCTGCGTCTGGTAGAAGCGTTGGAGAAAATGGCTCGCCAGTCGCAGCAAGACATCGCGTTGCCAGTGTCATTGCTGCCGCAAATTGATGGGCTGCGCCAAGAGTTGCCAGAAGAGCCGCCCAGCGCAACGGGGATGACGGCCGTATGATCAACTTGCCCGATAACAACGAACCGACGCCTCTGGCTTTGTTGCGGGACCTGCTACACCTTCTGTATCCCGATTCTGATTCGCTCAACCCGGATATTTTGCGCTGGGATGATTATGAGCGTCGTTACCAGTTTACTGAATTAGGGCCGTTGGCTGTGGCGGCAATTGAACGCGCGCAGCGGATGACGCGGGCCATCGGCAATTTTGAAGATATTGGCTTATGCGCGTTTCACATCGGTCTCATTTATTTTCACCATCAAGATTATCGCGGCGCGGCGCAGCAGTTTTTGGAAGCGCGGCAGCAATGGTCGTTTGTGGATAAAACGGCCGCCGTTTGTCTGGCTTATTTTGCCGAGGGATTAGGCCATCAACATGCCCACGCGTATGAAACGGCCGTCATCCGTTACGGCAAAGCGGAAAAAACAATTCCCCGTATTCAATTTGAGCCATCGCCCAACAGCCGGAACCAGTTTATCGAGGACTTACAAACAGCCATCCACGCCGCGCAGGAAATCTCACGAGAAGCGCTGGAAGAGCAAACGGCCGTTGATGATGAACCAGCCTCCGACAGCGAACCGCCAGAAAAAAGCGAAACCGTCTCTAATGTTGAAACGGCCGTTGAAAGCAATGCGCCCCCGTCAGCCATCACACTCCCGCCTCCATCCTATCCCAGCCCCATCCCCGGACACACCATCGACAACGACCAGCACACCTGGTATCGCGCCCATATCCTCCGGCAAGACGATCTCTTTCCAGAGGCCATCAAAGAACGTGCCTGGCTCCTTGTCAAGCACAAAACCCCCAACCATAACTTCAAAAAAGGCGACCTGCTCGTTATCGGCAGCGCCGACCAAGACGCCAGCGTCAGCCTGAAACCATTTCAGTCGGACGCGGCAACCGAACATACTTTTCCCCGCATATACCTGGCCCGCACCGAATCTGAAGGGACTTTCACCATGGAAGCGGGGCGCGCCCAATTTTCATCAAACCTCAAACAAACGCCCTTCAATTACGATGATCTACTGGGGCATGTCGTTGGTTTGTGGCTGGAATCGGGCGATTTTGAGATACTGGGGAACGGAAGTTAGCGGCAAGCTCAAAATTTGTCTGAATTTAGCGTAATTCTTTAACTTCTCAAGGAAGGTAGTGATGGGCGAACATATTCTTGTGATTGGAGCGACGCTCTTAGATACGAAAGGCAAGCCAGTGGCCGGGTTGGAGCCAGGCACCTCAAATCCGGCTCACATTCGTTCGACGCGGGGCGGCACAGCGCGCAACGTAGCCGAGAATTTGGGCCGCCTGGGGGCCGATGTCTATCTCATCTCCGCGATAGGCGCGGATCTAACCGGCGAGCAGTTGATCGGCCCAACGGCCGATGCCGGCGTCAATGTCGAAAATGTGCTTACCGTCCCCGATAAAAACACGGGCGTTTACATGGCGTTGTTGGAAGATGACGGCTCGCTCTCGGTGGCTCTGGATGATGTGCGGGTAATGAACCACATCACACCAGATTACTTGCGCCGCCGCGAAACGTTATTTGAGAAAGCGGCGCTCATCATGATGGATGGTAGTCTGATGACAGAAACGATGGATACGGTGGTGGAATTGGCCGAGCGCTACGACGTTCCCCTTTGCGCCGACCCCTCATCGGCGCGGCTGGCTTATAAGTTGAAACCGTTCCTCCCCAGCCTGCACCTCGTCGTCCCCAACCAGGTTGAAGCCGCCGAATTATGCAATGTTGATGTCAACGACTTCGATCCTGACGATACGCAAGAACTAGCCCGTATGTTAGTCAAAGCTGGCGTAGAAAACAGCGTCATCACCCGGGCCGACTTTGGCCTGGATTACGCCACTTCGGATGAAACGGGAGTTATCGAGGCCAATTACATCGAGAAAATTGACAACACCGGCACTGGCGATTCGGTCACAGCGGCCATCATGTTCGGCATGCTCAATGATCTACCGCCTATTCAATGTATCCGCTTGGGCGCCGCAGCCGCCAGCTTGACCGTACAAACCAGCGAGACGGTTGTGCCCGATTTAAGTCTGGATATGTTGTATGATCATTTGATCGTTTAGGACGCAGGACGCAAGACGAAAACTTCTTATCGTCTTGCGTCTTTCGTCTTGCGTTTACATCTTTATGAATAATTGGCTTGGTTTACTCATCGCCGTCATCTACATTTTCAGCCTGATTGGCATCGCCGAGGGGCTGCGCCGTTGGCGCGACTATTCCAGCGATTTTACGCGCAAGGTCATCCACATTGGCGTGGGGATGCTGAGCTGGGCGCTCCATGTTCTGTTTGATTCGCCCTGGTATTTTATTGGCACGGCCGTTGCCTTCATGATCATCAATTTTCTCGATTGGCGGTACGGTTTCTTTGCCGCCATGTCCAGCAGCGACCGCTCCAATTTAGGCACTGTTTACTTCCCCTTCGCCGCCGCCATCGTCGCCTTTTTGTTTTGGGAGCAGCCGCCGCTGATGGTGGCCGCGCTGATGCCATTGACATGGGGCGATGGATTGGCTCCGGCAGTGGGCAAAGCGTACGGCCGTCGCCCCTACACCGTCCGCAATCACAAACGCACCGTTGAAGGCTCGATAGGCTTCTTCATCGCCGGATTCATCTTCACCTGGTTGGCCTTGTGGGTCATGGGCGGCTCCCCAGCGATTAGCCCAACGGCCGCCTTGCTGCCTGCTCTAGTCGTCACACTCCTCACAACACTGGTTGAAGCCGTCTCCATCTGGGGGCTAGATAATTTGACGATTACGGCCGCTGCCGCATTCATCCTCGCCTATTGGCCCTTCTAAACCAATTACCAATTACTAATTGCCAATTACTAATTACCAATTACCAATTACCAAATAACCAACAACCATGCTTCCCTTTTCCGAAATCCAAGCCATCCTCTTCGACTTAGACGGAACGCTGATTGACACCGACGACGATGCCGTCGCCAAACTAGCCAAGCGGTTACGGCCGTTCCTGGGAAAACGCGCCCACCAAACCGCCCGCTGGCTGACGATGAAGGCCGAAACGCCGGGCAACGCCCTCATCACCTTGCTCGATTGGCTGCATTTGGATGAGCCGCTGATGAAATTCACCGACTGGCTGCGGCGGCGTCGCGGCGTTTATCCAGCGCATGAATTCAGACTGATTCCGGGGGTGCGCGAA
>JANTGY010000213.1 GCA_024762695.1 Anaerolineae bacterium | reverse complement strand
GCATCATCGCCAAACACACCGTCATGCACGGGGCCAGCGTGACCTACACGCCGGAAAGCTGGCGGTATATGAATGATAAATTGAGAGAGAAGTATCCGGATGAAACGGCCGTCATCGTCGGCTGGTACCACACCCACCCCGGCTTCGGCATTTTCCTCTCCGGGATGGATCAATTCATCCACCAAAACTTCTTCACCCAAATCTGGCACACCGCCCTGGTACTCGACCCCATCGCCAAAAAGAGCGGTTTCTTTTGTTGGGATCGCCACAAATCCCGCGTCAGCCCAATTGATTTTGTCTGGCCGATGTGGGCGGCGAAGTCTTGGTAAACAGGTAATTGGGAAATTGGGTAATTGGTAATTACGAAATTACTCAATTACTAATTACAAACGCTTGACGTTTCACGTTTTACGTTTTACGCTTTACTTATCATGGACGAGCAGGAACTACCATTCATCCAAATAACAGGCAGCGACATTGACGAAGCCAACCGGCTGAGTTTGCACTGCCCCATATGCGCCAATCCGGTAGAAAAATATGTGGGCGAGTCGGAACTAACACCCATTGTCTGCGCAGGATGCGACACTCTCTATCACCTCGCCTGCTGGCAGCAAATAGGCGGCAAATGCGCCGTTCTAGGCTGCGGCCATGAGAAATATCATCTTTTCGGCGAGGATTTAACGCCGCTGTTGACGATAAAATATACCGATTTGCAACCGTCGCTCAATGGGCGCGGCGGCAGCCACCGTACCAAACGTTTAAAGGATGAACAGCGTCGCCAAGTGGAACAATTACGCCGTCCTGGTTTACTGCGCCGCTTGTTTCAATGGCTGCTGGATCAGATTAAGATTGGGTTGACGCAGTAACCGATGGCGACAATTTAGTTCTGTTAACAAGGAGATTGATCATGCACAAAAGCAATCTTTTCATCGCCACATTAATAAATGCAATTTGGGGCCTACTGATTGGAGCCGCTCTGGTTGGGGCAATTGGGTTCCTATTTGGAGGGGCGATTGGTTTCAAAAACGGCGTGACGCTAGGCGCTGTTTTCGGATTGATGGGCAGCATGGGGCTAATGGCCGCTTCTTCAACAATTGGCTATTGGATGCCATTCTCTCGTCGTCTTGGAAAATCAATCCATGCCAAACAACTCGAAAACAATGAAATAACCTGAAACAATCTGGCAATGGGTGTGTTTCATCTCAGTTGATGTATCGGGAATTCCAATTCCCGAAACACGCACTTTTCTCAACTCATTTGAAATGCACCCTCTGGCAATTCATTTGCAAAAACGGCCGTTTTTCAAATTGGAAAACGGCCGTTTTTGCTGTAAACTTTGCCCACACTATTTCACGGAGAATCTTATGCCTACCAAATACGAAACCTTGCTTGAAAAAGTATACGAAATCAACGACTTGGGGAAAACGATGGCCGTCCTGAGTTGGGACAGAGAAGTCAACATGCCTGCCGCCGGAATAACCGCCCGCGTCCAGCAAATGACGACTCTCAGCCGCTTGACACACAGCATGTCCACATCGGACGAGTTTGGCGAATTGCTCGAGGCCGCCGCCGCCGAATTGAACGGCGCCGCCTACGACAGCAACGAAGCCAGCCTCATCCGACATTTGCAAAAAAGCTACGAGGATGCCCGCAAGCTGCCCTCCGAATTTGTGGTGCGGGTCAGCCAGGTGTCGGGGCAAGCGCACGGCCATTGGGTTAAGGCCCGCGCCGAAAATGATTTTGCCAGCTATCAGCCCTGGTTGGAAAAAAATGTCGAACTCGTTCAGGAAATGGCCGAATTATACGGCTATGAAGATGAAAAATACGACGCGCTAATTGACAAGTACGAGCGCGATATGAAAACAGCCGAAGTCCGGGCCATTTTTAACGCGGTAAAGGCCGAGTTGGTTCCGCTGCGCCAGGCGATTGAAGAACGGGGAACGGCCGTTGACGACAGCCTCGTCCATCAACATTTTGAAATTGACCAACAGAAAAAATTTGCCCGTTATGCGGCGGCGGCCATTGGTTATGATTTCAGCCGGGGGCATTTAGGAACCGTCGTCCATCCCTTCGCCACCAGTTTCAGCCGCGATGACGCCCGCATCACCACCCGCTGGAATCCCGATTTCCTTAACCCGGCCTTGTTTGGCACATTACACGAATCGGGACACGCCATGTACGAACAAGGCACACACCCCGACTTGGCGCGCACGCCGCTGGCGCGGGGAACCTCCTTAGGTATTCACGAATCCCAATCGCGCATGATGGAAAATATGGTAGGACGGCGTCGCGGCTTCTGGCAAGCCCATTTCCCGGTTCTGCAAGCCTTCTTCCCCAAACAGTTGAGCGGCCGCACGGTGGATGATTTTTATCGCGCCATCAATAAAACCCATCCCTCCTACATTCGCGTTGAGGCCGATGAATTGACCTATAATTTCCATATTATTTTGCGCTTTGAATTGGAACAGGCGATGTTGAACGGCGACTTGGCAGTCAAGGATTTACCGACGGCCTGGAACGATAAAATGAATGAGTTGCTGGGCGTGACGCCGCCAACAGACACCGAAGGCTGTTTGCAGGATGTACATTGGACGCGGCCTGGATTTGGCTACTTCCCCACCTATGCGTTGGGCAATTTGTATGCGGCGCAGTTGTTTGAAACGGCCGTATCCCAAAATCCAACCATTATTGACGAACTGGATAGAGGCCAAACAACATCGCTCGTGGCCTGGATGCGAGAAAATGTGCATCAACACGGCCGTAAATTCACCCCGCGCGAACTGATCCAACAAGCGACCGGCCAACCGCTAAGCCATGAACCGTTTATGCGTTATGTGACAGAGAAATTTAGCGATATTTATGGGTTGTGATTGAAGATTGAAGAGTAGAAATGAAAACGGCCGTTTCGCAGTGCGGAACGGCCGTTTTATTTTTGTAGTAAGCTGAGGGCGGTTTAGAAAAGCCAACCGCCGCGAAGCTGGGTAACGGCCGTAAAAACCAACGCCAACGCCACCAAAACCACGCCAAAATTATTGCGAAACTTCTTTGCGCTATCGTCCGACTTGCGCCAGATAGCCGATAAATGGGCCACGACAACAGCCACAATCATCGTCCCCGCATGTTCCAGCCGATTCATGGGAAAGCCGTTGCCAAGAGCAAACAGCAAAAACAAGCCCAGCAGCAAATTCGTATCCATCAAACCGGTAAACGCCGACATGATGCCATTATCAGCGGCCGTGTAACTTGATTTACGCGCCCAGCCCAGGCCAAATTTAACTAATGCCACCAAGGCCGACAGGGCCACTAACCAACGAATCAAACCATGTATTTCTAAAATAGACTCCACAGCATTATCTCCTTAACTTGTTTTATGCCCGTTCGCAAACAAGTTAATGGAATTGGCGAACGGGCTTCGCATAACCGGCCTTCTGATTAGATACTTTATTGTCGGCCGTTTACTTAACAATCACGATCTTCAGGGGAAACGGCCGTGCCACCTTCCCCATCAGGCGTCGGAAATTCAATCCTGGCGCGCACAACCGCCCGCCGTTCCACATCCAACACCTTAAAATGCACCGCCTCCTGGTAGACAAACTCATCCCCCTTCACCGGCGGACGCCCTAACCAAGTCACAATCAATCCGCCTACCGTCTCCACATCCGGCAAATCAGATGGACTTCCCAGGTCCACATTCTCTACCAGATCGTCCACCAAATAATTGCCCGATACCTCAATCACACCAGGACATATTTCCACCAGCGGCTCTTTTTCCAGGTCAAACTCGTCGCGCACCTCGCCCACAATCTCTTCCACGAGGTCTTCCAACGTTACCACACCAGCCATCCCGCCAAACTCATCCAACACAATCGCCATGTGCAGCCGTCGCTGTTTAAACACAGCCAACAGTTTAGCCACCGGATAATTCTCAGGCACCGATGGCGCGGTTCGCAAAATCAGACGCAAATCAAAGCTGATCTTGCTTTTAAGCGACTGTCGCACCAAATCCTTCAAATGCAAAATGCCCACAATATGATCTAAATCGCCTTCATAAACCGGGAAACGACTATGGCGGCTCTCCGTAACCAAAGCCAACATCTCATCAAGCGGTAAATCATGGGGGATAGCTTGCACACGGGTACGCGGGGTCATCACCTGCCCCACAACCCGGTCGCTGAAATCGAAGATGTTGCGAATCATCTCCTCTTCCCCTTCCTTCAACAAACCATCCTCGGCGCTTTCGGTCACTATCAGTTCCAGTTCTTCCGGCGAAAGAACGCGGGCATGGCCCTCAGCCGCCGGAATTTGGAAGATGCGCAGCAATAAACGGCCGATCGCATTCAACATGTGTACCGGAACCGACAAAATCGCCTGAGCCACACGCATGGGAGTTGCCAACCGGAGCGACATCGTCGCCGCATCATCCAAAGCTAACGATTTGGGAACCATTTCGCCCATCACCACATGCAAATAGGTCAATAAACTCAAAGCGATGATATAGCCTAAGGTAGCCACCAATGCCTCATTCGGTTCGCCTTTCATCAAAAGAGCTAAGTACGGTTCAATAAAATGCCCAATTGCCGGTTCGCCATACATCGCCAAGCCCAATGAAGCAATGGTGATGCCTAACTGTGCAGTAGCAATAAATTGATCTTGCTTATCACGCGAATCAACAACCGACAAAATACCTTTGGCGCCGCTGTTACCCTCGTCTATCATCTGCTCCAATTGGGTAGCGCGCACGCCAATAATAGAAAATTCGGCGGCGACAAAGAAGCCATTGAGCAACACTAATACGAGAATGACAGCAGCCGGAACAATCAACGTCGCCAAGCTGGGCAAAGAATCGGCAGCGGCAAACATAACGACAAAGAAACTGATTCCCGGAATGCTAAAACTTAACAGGAGCAGCTTACTCATGATCGGCCACCTCCCATTCGCTGAAGGTGAGCGTATCGTCGGACGGCGTAAGTTGCAGTGAAATTTCGGAAACGCCCAGGTCAGCCATCGCTTCAACGCGCATAACCACATCGCCAATGGCGACTTCTTCCCTGTTGCGAGGCGGTCGCCCAATCTCGTTAAAAATAAGGCCGCTGAGCGTATCGGCCGATTCATCGGGGAGGTTAAGCTCCAGATATTCATTTACATCGGCAACAAGTAAATCGCCGCGCAAATAAACGCGCCCTTTTTTATCGCGGGCGATTAAGGCCATTTCATCGTCAAATTCATCCTGGAGTTCGCCAAATATCTCCTCGATAAGGTCTTCAAAGGTGATGAGTCCGGCTGTACCGCCATATTCGTCAAAAACAATGGCCAGGTATTTACGGCCGATATTTAATTTTTCCCATACGTCGGCAGCGGGCAGCATTTCAGGCACATAAACTACTTCGCGGATAATGGTCGTCAAATCATCTCTTTCCTGGACATGGAGGCGGAATAAATCTTTGACATGGACGAAACCGATGATGTCGTCTATGGATTCCCGATAAATGGGAATGCGCGAATAACCGGCGGCGATGGCCATGTCTATGATTTCTCGAATTTGACTGTCATGGGCAGCGGCAATGAGTCGTGTGCGATGAATCATCACTTGCCGGGCGGTGAGGTCGCGCAAACGGAAGGCATTGCGAAGCATTTGCCGTTCGCTGTCTTCTAGCAGCCCGACTTCGTGACTTTCGGTGACAAGGAGTTCTATTTCTTCGGGGGAGTGGGCCTGGCCGTGTTTTTCACCCGTTTGATGCCCCAAGAGTCTCAAAACGAGGTTGCCGCTGCCGTTGAAGAGGGCGATTAACGGCCGTAAAATGATCAACGACCATTTCATTGGCACAGTCGCCATGAGAGCGATACGTTCCGGGAATTGGATGGCAACTGATTTGGGGAACAGCTCGCCCATGATGACCTGCAAGATGGTGATGAACGCTAGGACGATGATGGCCGCCAGGGATTCGGCCGCGGCAGTGGAAACGGCCGTTCCAGCGCCTATGCCCCAATTCGCCAAAATCGGCCCCAGCCAATCCATTAACGCCGTTATCGGGCCAGTCAATCGGGCGGCAATCACATTCTGCCCATACGCGCCAACTACCAACGACGAAATTGTGATACCCACCTGGCAGGCGGCTACATAATTATCCAACGCCTTGCTGTCTTCCATAATAGGAAGCAGCATTTTCGCCATCCGATTGCCCTGTCCGGCCAATTGGCTAATGCGGGTACGACGCGATGATACGGTTGAAAATTCAGCCGCTACATACAACGCATTGAAGAAAATCATCAAAGCGACAGTAGCGGTAATAATTAAAAGTTCTGTCATGGGGATGAGTAAACCAAAAACCTTGCCTTACAAGGCTAAAAGCAAAAACGCCCGCCAAGATAGGCAGGAAACAAATCCAGTCTATTGCGAAACGAAAAAGGGGTAACTTCGTGAAAGGCGTTTGTAGACCAGGCTCAGGAGGCTCCGAATTGAGTTCAGTCAATGCGGCGTCCTCCACTGATTCCAGGCAAATTGATCCAAAATATCCATTTGTGGCGGGCAGACTCTTTGCTATTCAACTTTAAATTCTATTTGGGACGCAATCAATACCTATTTTCCGTCCCGTTTTAGGGGTCAGAAAAAATTATAGAACAGGGCTGTTGAATGGTCAAACCAGAATATGCGCCCGTTCGCAGATAAGTTGGCGGAATTGGCGAAAGGGCTTCGAGTAAGCGCCCTTCCGCATATAAATAATTTGGGGTCATCGCCGAATAGTGTGCTTGATAAACCCATAATCATATCTGTCATTCCTGCAAAGGCAGGAATCCACTCCTCTAAAAGCATGGATTCCCGCCTTCGCGGGAATGACAAGCTAAGTGTATTCGGTTCGTTTGGTACACTAATTGGCAAAGAGCCATAATTTGTATCTATACAGGTCGGTTCCCTGAGCCTGTCGAAGGGAACCGGTCTTCGACAAGCTCGGGCCCCGGCAGACCTGTATAGATGCAATAATTTATTGTTGGCCGCTTACTAAGCGCCGGGTCTACGAACAAGCTGTCATTGGTTCACCAAAACCGGGGCCTGGGAGGCCCCTC
>JANTGY010000212.1 GCA_024762695.1 Anaerolineae bacterium | reverse complement strand
ATGTGGATGTGCTGTAAGGAGATAAAATGGGACGAAGAAGACAATCACAAACACGTAAAAAAGTGAAGAAGATGGTGCCGAGAGGACAGGCGCATATTTTTGCAACTTTTAATAATACGATTGTGACGATTACGGATATGAATGGCAATACGATTACCTGGGCGACTGCGGGAACTTCGGGATTTAAAGGTTCGCGTAAAAGCACACCGTATGCCGCCCGTTTGGCAGGACGCGATGCGGGTGTTTCGGCGCAAGATCATGGTATGCAAGAGGTTGAGGTTATCGTCAAGGGGCCTGGCCCAGGTCGAGAATCGGCTATTCGCGCTTTGCAAGCTTCTGGTTTGAAGGTAACGTCGATTCGGGATATTACACCTGTGCCGCATAATGGCTGCCGTCCGCCGAAGAAACGCCGTGTTTAATTTGTTTGTTTTTGCGCCGTCGTTTGACAGCGTTGTTATTTGAAATTTATCATTTTATTAGCCGCGAGAGGGAAGAAAGGTTGCCACACCTGTAAACCTCTCGCTTTATGCTGATATTTGGAGGTTAAGTTGGCAAGGTACACAGGACCAGTATGTAAGCTTTGTCGCCGTGAGGGCGAAAAGCTGTTTTTGAAGGGGTCGCGTTGTATGACTCCGAAGTGCTCTTTTGAGCGTCGTTCGTATCCGCCGGGACAGCATGGGCGGGAGAAGCAGTTCCGTCGTGGGCGAGCCTCGGATTATTTGCTTCAGCTGCGCGAGAAGCAGAAGGCGCGCCGTATTTATGGGTTAATGGAACGGCAGTTTAGCCAATATTTTAAGCGGGCTGAGCAGCGTTCTGGTTTGACGGGCGCGAATTTGTTAACGATTCTGGAAAGCCGGTTGGATAATGTTGTGTATCGTTTGGGGATGGCGAGTTCTCGGGCGCAAGCGCGGCAGTTGGTACAGCATGGTCATATTGTTTTGAACGGCCGTAAAACCAACATCCCGTCCGCTCTTGTTTCTACAGGCGATGTCGTATCCATTCGTTCAGAAAGCTCACGCAGAACATATTTCAAAACATTGCGGCAAGAGATAGACGATCGTCAGGTTCCACGTTGGCTTTCGCTTGATACAGGCAGTATGTCAGCTAAAGTCTTGAACTTGCCTGTTCGCGACGACATTGACGTATCATTGAATGAACAGTTGATTGTTGAGTACTACTCCCGCTAATCATCCGAATTGTTTTTGCTTAAACTGTTAAGTAACCGAGGGAGGTAACGACATTGGCTACTAATTTAATCTTGCCGAAAATAGAAAGCGCCGCCATGTCTCAAGAATATGGGCGGTTTATTATTGGGCCTTTGGAAAGAGGGTATGGTACGACGGTGGGCAACGCCTTGCGCCGCGTGCTGTTGGCCTCTTTGCCGGGGGCGGCCATCACATCCATCCGGGTCACTGATGTGCCGCATGAGTTTTCTGCTATTCCCCATGTGCGCGAGGACATGATGCGCCTCATCTTGCACATCAAACAACTGCGTTTGAAGCTGCATGATACCGAAACGGCCCGGCTGCGCCTGGAAGTACATGGCGCTGGCACAGTAACGGCCGCTGACATACAAGCGCCACCAGAAGTGGAAATCATTAACCCTGATTTGTACTTGTTTACCGTTGATTCAGACGACGCCTTCTTGGAAATTGAGATGACGGCCGATATTGGACGCGGTTATTCTCCGGCCGAAGAACGCGGGCGGCTGCCTATTGGCGAGCTGCCGGTTGATTCTATCTTCAGCCCGATTCGTCGAGTTGGGTATGAAGTAGAAAAAACGCGCGTAGGCCAAGACGCCGATTTTGATCGCGTAGTTATGCAGATTTGGACGGATGGGACAATTAAGCCAGAAGACGCATTGGCCCAATCAGCCCAAGTTATGATTCAGTATTTGCGCCCCATTGCCGGTGTGAGCGAAGAAACATTCTTGCCGGTCGAAGAAGTCGAAGAAGAAGAAGGTACAATCCCGAACGAGATTTACGATACGCCGATTGAGCAACTAGACTTAAGCGTTCGAGTCTTCAACTCCCTGAAACGAACTGGCATAACGAAAGTAGGTGAAATGCTGGATATGTTGGATCGGGGCGAAGAAACGATGTTAGCCATTCGTAACTTTGGCGAAAAATCGTTGGACGAATTAAAGACGCAGCTTCGCGGCAAGGGATTCTTGCTAGACGAAGATGAAGAGGTTGGGGCTTAGTCCCTCAACGGCGGAATAGAAGAACGAGGTTAGAAATTATGCGACATAGAGTAAGTGGTCGTAGACTTGGGCGTGATAAAAGCCACCGTGCCGCTCTGCGAAAGAACATGATCGCGGATATGATTTGCCACGAGCAGATTTTGACAACGGAAGCGAAAGCCCGTATGTTACGACCAGCGACAGAAAAAATGATCACCCTGGCTAAACGCGGTTTGGCTAAAGGGGCGGATAACCCGGCGGCTGAAGTACACGCACGTCGCCTGGCGGCGGCGCGCGTAGCTCGTTACCGTGATGTGGAAGATGAAGACGGCGTGATTGAAGAAGTCGATGTTGTCAAGAAACTTTTTGGTGAAATCGCGCCCCGTTTTGCGGAACGTAACGGCGGGTATACCCGCATGATTAAGGTGGGTAAACGGCCGGGCGATAATGCCGATATGGCTGTTTTGATGTTAGTGGATGAGGAGTAGTTGTTGCCGCGCTACAAAGCCCTGATTGAATATGATGGGACGGCTTATTTTGGATTTCAACGTCAACGCCAAGAGCATCCCACCATTCAGGGCGAGATAGAAACTGCGCTTAACAATTTGGCTCATCAGCCGATAACTATTCTTGGCGCCGGAAGGACGGATAGCGGCGTTCATGCCAGCGGTCAAACAATCAGTTTTGATGTTGATTGGCGGCATGGCTCAGAGGCATTACAACGCGCTATCAATGCTAATTTACCGGCCGATATTGTTGTTTTACAACTTAACCAGGTTTCATCTACTTTTCACCCGCGATTTGACGCGAAAAGGCGCGGGTACACGTACCGGATTTATAATGGGCCGGTACGAAGCCCCATTCGCCGGTTCACTAGTTGGCATGTGCGCCAATCGCTCGAGGTGGACAAGATGAACCAGGCAGCGCAGCAGCTTTTGGGTTGGCATGACTTTGCAACGTTTGGACAGCCGCCCCAAGGCGAGAATACGGAGCGTGAGATTTTCCAGGCACAATGGCGACGAGAAGACGAGTTTGTCTTGTTTGACATTGAGGCCAACGCTTTTTTGTACCGTATGGTGCGTAGTTTGGTGGGCAGCTTGAAATTAGTTGGCGATGGCGCCTGGACGGTAGAAGATTTTGGGCGCGCTTTCCGCAGCTGCGATCGCAGCCAATCGGGAATGGTTGCGCCGCCGCAAGGTCTTTGCCTGGTTTCTGTAATATATGAAGATTAGTTGTTGGCGGTTAGCAGCTGGCGACTTGTTGGGAGAATACGGTATGAAAACATTTGTAACTAAACCGGCGGAAGTGGAACGAAGCTGGCATGTGATTGACGCCGAAGGCCAAACTTTGGGCCGGTTGGCAACGCAGATTGCTGTGCTTTTGCGCGGCAAGCATAAGCCGATTTACAGTCCTTCGGTGGATTGTGGGGATTATGTGGTTGTAATTAATGCGGAAAAAATTCAAGTAACGGGACGGCGATTGGATCAGAAGATGTATTATCGTCATTCTGGATACCCTGGCGGGCTGTCGCAGATTAGTTTGCGACGCCAGTTGGAAATTTATCCGACCCGCGTGATTGAAGCGGCCGTGCGCGGTATGCTGCCGAAGAATAAATTAGGCCGCAAAATGTTCAAGAAGTTCAAGGCTTATGCCGGGCCGGAGCATCCGCACGCCGCGCAGCAGCCGGTTGTGATGGAGTTGTAGGAGAGTATGATGGAAGAAACAAGACGTTACATTGAAGGAATCGGCCGTCGTAAGCGCGCTTCGGCTCGTGTCCGCATTTATCCCGGGGCAGACAGCACTGGGGAATTTACGGTGAATGGCAAGGATGTTAAGGAATTTTTCCCACGTTTTGGCGATTATATTATCTTGACTGGCCCATTGAATGACGTTGAGATGATGGGTAAAGTGGATGTGAGCGTTCATATTCAAGGCGGCGGCATTACGGGTCAAACGAGCGCGGTGCGCTTGGGCCTGGCTCGTGCGCTGGTGAAGTATGATGAGGATTTGCGCCCCGTTTTGCGTGCCAATGATCATCTGACGCGAGATGCGCGGGTGAAGGAACGTAAAAAGCCTGGTTTGAAGAAGGCGCGTAAGGCTCCGACTTATACGAAGCGTTAGGTTTTGTTTTTTAAATTGCGTTAAAATGTAAAGCGTAAAACGTAAAATGTGATGCGACCATCCATTGACGTTTTACGTTTTGCGTTTTCTGATTGGGCGAGTCTTGTACTCGCCTTTTTGTTTGGGGGTAATGGTTATGGGGATTATGATTGTAGGGTTGGGGCCGGGCGACGGCCGTTTCCTGACCCGTGAAGCGTGGGAACTGTTGTCGTCGGCCGGAACGGTACATTTGCGCACTGAACGCCATCCGGCTGTGGCTGATTTGCCAGAGACGGTTGAGCGAGTCAGCTTCGATGCGATTTATGATGCGGCTGAGAATTTCGAGGCGGTTTACACGCAAATCACGGCTGAACTGCTGCGGCTGGGACAGGATGAGGATGTGGTTTATGCGGTGCCCGGGCATCCGTTTGTGGGCGAGTCTACTGTTACGCGGCTAGTTGCAGCGGCGGCAGAGGCCGGTGTGCCGGTGTCGGTGGTGGCGGGTCTAAGTTTCGTGGAGCCTTCGTTGACGGCCGTTCACGCCGACGCGCTGGATGGATTGCAATTGTTCGACGCGATTGAATTGGCCCAAACCCTTTACCCACCGCTTAATCCTGACCAGCCTGTTTTGCTGGGGCAGGTTTACAGCCGGATGTTGGCAGGGGAGTTGAAATTGGGGCTGACGGCCGTCTACCCCGAACAACATCTCGTCTCCCTCATCCACGCGGCCGGAACCCCAAATGAAACCGTTGAAACTGTTCCCCTTTATGCGATTGATCGCAGCGATCAGATCGATCATCTCACCAGCCTGTACATTCCCTCTTTAGTTTATGCTGCTGACCTGTCGGCTTTGGCCCAAACCGTCGCCATCTTGCGGGCGCCCGGCGGCTGTCCCTGGGACATCGAACAGACGCCGCAGAGTATGCGGGCCGGCCTTTTGGAAGAAGCCAGCGAAGTCTTGGAAGCGCTCGATGCCGAAGACGTAGAAGGTGTGCGTGAAGAACTGGGCGATCTACTCTACCATATTGTTATGCAGGCGCAGATGGCCGCAGAAAACGAGGATTTCACCTTGTCGGACGTGATTGCGGGGATAGATGCCAAGCTCAAACGGCGCCATCCGCACATTTGGGGCGATTGGGAAGTGAAGGACACAGCTGATGTGCTGCGTAATTGGGAGATTTTGAAGCAAAATGAGAAGGTTAGAACGCCTGATTCTTTGTTAGACAACATTCCCATTGCCTTGCCAGCGTTGGCCCGATCGCAAAAAATTCAGGATCGGGTGCGCAAGGTGGGCTTTGATTGGCCGGAAATTGGCGGCGTTTACGATAAGCTCAATGAAGAAATCGCTGAAGTCCAGGCGGCGGATACGCCGGAAGAACGCGCTGATGAATTGGGCGATCTTTTGTTTGCGACGGTTAATTTAGCCAGTTGGCTGGGGGTGGATGCGGAGAGCGCTTTGCGGGGGGCGAATTTGAAGTTTAACGGCCGTTTCCGGCAAGTGGAGCAACTTGTCATCGAGCGGGGATTGGAATGGCAGCGATTGGATTTACCGACTTTGGAGGCGATTTGGGAGGAAGTGAAGGGGCGGGGATCGGCAACGTAAACGCGATTAGCAGTTATTATTTGGTAACTGTACTGGCGTTCCTCGACTGTCATACCCGTGATGGCGGGTATCCAAATGTGTGGATCCCTGCCTTCGTGGGTATGATCTGGATAGTTATCTATTTTGGTTCAAGTGTCATGACATAATCATAACTTTCGTTCAGATATTCGGATAATTTGTCTAAATCTTCAAACATCTTCTCAGGGATTAACACATAGCCTCTCATTGTTGCCCCGTGGGATTTTAATGTTGTTGTCCCCAATTCTTGAATGTACTTTTCCTGAACTTGTTTTGAAAATCTAAATCCTAATTCACCATCTTTGTTTAGCAACGAAAACATATGTCCATTCGCCGAAGTGTAGGGCATCGTTTTTCCTTTTCTATCAAATCTGGGACATTTTGCTACCAACTCATCGTAGAGCGCTAATTTTTTCTTCCACATAGTATTGATTCTCCGAGAACTCTTTAGATTGCGGCATCAATTCTTTACCTTACCTTCGCTGCTGTGAAAAGCCACCATTTGTGCCGCATCTTTTTAACGCTAATTAGGCATAAAATTCTTGAGTGGATGAAATTGCGGCCAAGTTGTATGAAAACAGTTGTGTTTTGGGGTAGAAACAGCACAGGAGAATGGCAACGGCCGTTTCTTTACCCCTCCACCTGTTCAATCAACCACTTCTCCAACTCGGGGATATTTTCACTTAATCGGGCGGCGGCGATAACCGGCAGCCATTGGGCATATTCTTGTTCCCCGCCGGGACGTAGCGCGAAGTAGTGGCGCAAATAGAGTTTGTGAAAGAGCCGTATCAACAGCTTGACGATGGGGTGGGGGATTTGCTCCGTCGCCACTGCCCCCA
The DNA here is from genome assembly GCA_024762695.1 of Anaerolineae bacterium. Taxonomy (GTDB): domain Bacteria; phylum Chloroflexota; class Anaerolineae; order Promineifilales; family Promineifilaceae; genus JACKCC01. The sequence continues at coordinate 568 of JANTGY010000212.1, read as the reverse complement.
GCGTGATAATGGTCGTGCGGGCGACATCGGCCAGCGGATTGCCCAGCGTTGCATCAATCCAATCAATAATGACATCTGCATCGTCCGTTACCATGATGTTGTCGGGATGAAAGTCGCCGTGACAAATTTGGTTGCCTGGCGGCAATTTCTTCAATGCCGCCAACATTTTGTAGCGCAGACTGTCTGGTAAAAGTTGGACTTGTTTGATTTTTTGCGCTGTTCTCTGATGTTGGTTGGGGATGGCGGCGGTGACCGATTTGCTGTGCATAGCGGCGTGGAGCGCCGCCAGCCGCCGGGCGAAGTTAAAGAGCCGCCAGGGTTGGCTGGAGAATTTTTCTAGCATGGAAACGCCGGCAACACGCTGGTAGATTAACCCGTTACGGCCGTTCACCTCCACTATCTCGCCCACGTAAGGCACAGGCAAACCGCTGGCATGAACGGCCTGGGCGATGCGCTGCTCATATTCGATATTGGGCAGCACAAACCAATCGTGGAAGAGCTTCAATATTTGATTATCTTGCCAGGGGTAGATTTCGGCGGTACGGCCGTAAGCGATCGGAGCGCCTAA